>NZ_JBTWMV010000010.1:0-259959 GCF_054850255.1 Streptomyces sp. 7R007
TCGTGGCTGGGGCGGTCGGCTCCGCGGCTTTACGGAGCCACTTTGGCGCGAGCCTCGCAGATCATGGCCCCAACGTCGTGCTTTACCGGACAGGTCCACTACCTGCCCGACGCGCCGGAAGCTTACGGGGCCATGATCACTCGCGCCAAAGCAGCGCCACCCCAAAGCCGCTACACCGACCTTTGGGTACCGTACTGACGGCACCGTGCGCTTGGACCTCAATTGTTCCTCAGGCTTGCATCATTCGCCGGTTGAGCCATTGGACTGCGAGGCATGCTGTGAGGCATGAGGGCGTGGGTGAAACCTGTAAGCACCGGGCTTCTGGCTGCCGCGGTCGTGCTGGGGTATGGACTCCTGCTGTGGAAAGGCCCGTGGTGGTTCGATAACAGCCATCTTCGGCATAAAGATCTTCAACCTGCAGACGGGGTTGTGATCACGGGATTTCGTACGACCGTTGTGGCGCTCGGCGCGGAGTAATTGCGGCACTGGGCCTTTACTACACTCACCGCAGCCACAAACACACTGAAAGGCTCTTTGGGCAGTCAGAAAAACTCTTTGAGCATACTCGCGAGAAGGACCGAGAATAAGCTCAGCTTACCCGCGAGGGGCAAGTAACTGACAGGTACGTAGAGGCGATCAAACTCCTTTCATCAGAGAATATGACGGTACGAATTGGCGGCATCTTTGCCCTTGAGCGCATCGCCAAAGAGTCGGAGGATTACAGGCCCACGGTGGTAGAGCTGCTCACGGCCCATGTGCGCGAAACCACTAGAGAAACTCCGCGCTCCCCTAAAGACACGCATGTCACGGCGGATGTTCAGGCCGCCCTCACCGTGCTCGGCCGCCGATCGGCCGCCCCGGACGACCGCAGATTGGACTTCTATCACTGCGGGCCGACTACCTCCACGAGCGGACCAAGAACGGGCTGCACTACGTCACCAAGCAGCTCGAAGGCCGCACCACCCTCCGCCAGCACCGAGAATTACTCGTTGACGCCGGTTGGCTCTTCCTCCTGAACGCGTGCGTCCAGTACGACCGGGGCCAGCGCGAGGCCGCCAACCTCAGCAAGGCCGCCGCACTCCGCATCGGTGAGGAAGCCGGACACGGCGAGATCAAAGCATGGGCATGGGAGATCCAGGCATGGTTCGCCCTCACCCAGAGCCGTTGGCAAGACATGCTCGCCGCCGTCGAGGCCGGACACATCGCCGACCAGACACACTCGGTCGGCGTACAGCTCTATGCCCACAAGGCCCGCGCCGCCGCCCGCATGGGAGACGCCCGCCTGGTCCGCGACTCCCTAGATGCCGGCCGAGCACGACTGGACCGCCTACCTCGCCCCGACCACCCCGAACACCACTTCATCATCGACCCCGACAAGTGGGACTTCTACGAGATGGACGCCTACCGCCTCCTCGGAGACGACGAGCGCGCCGCCGCCCACGCCCGGTCAGTGATCGAGATCAGCACCGGCCCCGACGGAACCGAGATCTCCCCCATGCGCGCCGCAGAAGCCCGCCTCACCCTCGGAGTAGCCGCAGCCCGCACCGGCGAGATAGAAGAAGCCATCGGCATGGGCACCACAGCTCTGGAAGCCAACCGCAGGTCCCTGCCGTCCCTGCTATTAGTCGCTGACGAGCTCGATAGAGAACTGCGCTCCCGTTACCCGCGTGAAGCCGCCACTCGGGACTTTCATGAGCGAGTCACGACCATAAAACGCGGGACTATCGGCCCAGACCTTCCATTCTAACCAGACCACAATAGAGCCATCGCGAAAATAATCACAGGCCGAACAATTATAGCAGAGTCCGCAACTTTATGGCACGAATCTAACGTCGCTGACTCCGTAGCCGAGGAGTCGCGAGATCACGTAATACGCGTCACCCACACTCAGGAACATTCGCCAATCACGGGTACCGTTGGCCACTTCCGGAATCTGAGCAAGCTGCTCAGAAAAGGCAGCACCAAACAATTCCGTGTCGAATGCCGACGACTCCGGGCAGTCAGCCACTTTCACATCAATAGCATCGCAATCAAGTGATGCATCAGGGACTGTCAAATATACTGCTTCGGAGTTGGCACCTTCGAGCCTCCTTCCCCCCTCACCGCTGCGGTAAAGCATGAATAGCGTCCTCTGCGGAGTGAGATCTACACTTCCGTATTGGCTCAACACTGCACCAAGCGCCTGAGCGTCAAAGAAAGTCCCCGCTGCTGAGGCCTGCAGAGTCTCACATAGATCGCCTTGAGCGGTCCTGATCTGCACGGCTGGCTGATAGCGATTATAGGCTTTCGCCTTATTCGCCAATTCTTCCAAAATCTTCTTAGGTTCGCCATACGTCGCACTCGCCGTCTGGATCGTTACATGATCAGCTCTCTCGCCTGATTTGAGATTTAGAGTTTCCTTCAGCGCCGCCCATCGGTATGGCCCCGTAAAGGAGAAATCAGAAAATGCCGAGGCAGGCAGCGAGATTACTCCGTCACCACGACCAGTTACCTCGACCAGCATTGCATGGCCGTCCGTCTCCATAACAATATAACTGATCGATTCCTCAAGGTTCAGTACACCTCTTTCTAGGCGATTCAGATTCGCGCGCACGTGCCGCAACAAGTCAGCTTTCTTGGTGACGTTTTGTAGATACGAAAGACCGTCTCGTTGCTTAAAGTGAAGACGTTCTAGCGCATTCAGGAAGCGGCCTGATCGGATCTTTTCCGCAGGGAGCTGTTGAACCCATTCCAAGTCGAGATGCAATCCCCAGTAATCACCTCCCACCAGGTTCAGGACCTCTGCACTGCGATTCGCCTGCTCTACATCGGGAAAGGTCGCATACGCATAGAAGGGTTGCTGCTCTACCAACGCTCGCAGGAAGACCGCATCTGTATAGGGCTTGATCAATCTTTGCGCCCGTGTGCACTCAGCAGAATATGCCCTTCTGCCGTCCACTATGGCTTTGAGCAGGTTCTGCTTTCCGATGCCATAGTTACAAGTTGCAAAACCTGCCACTCTCGGAGCGATCGCATGCTGAAAGATGACAGTCGCGAGCCGCGCCATTGGAAACCTGGGAAGCTCTGCGCCAGCACGACCGAGCGCAATAAAGTACGCCAGTTCAGTCAGCCTTGGAACTAGCACAGAAGCGTTCTCGTTCTGTGCTTCGAAAATAATCTCGACAGCAGACAAATCGTTGAGCGCGGAAGTGGCATTAATATCCGGCATGAATGCCTGACGCGAGTAGTCAAAAACCGAAGCACCCCATGCGGTAGGCGTCTCGGGCGATGGACCCTCGTTGACCGGTTCGGCTAGCTCAAGCAGCGCACCCAGTAGCGCAATTTCATCAAGCTTTGCTCTGCAGAGATAACTTGCCCGAGAGTCTTCTTGAATCTTGCTGCTGGCCGTGCCGATAAAAGCAAGGTTCACAAGTAGTTCGGTATTTCCGGTATCTCTAAAAAGGGATAGGATTACGTCAACAGCACGATCAGCCACATCTTGCTTGGTCTGAGCTGACAGACTTTCCCAAATACATCGTCGGCGCGCCTCGTGGAACCATGGGACTCCACCGACCTCTGTTGCGAAGATTCGAGATTGCTGCAACCTGGCCTGGATTCCCTCCCACTGCACTCCACTCATTCCGCCCTCTAGGACTTCCCTGATCAACTGCTCATGAGGCGGAGGTTCAATAAATGCTGACAGCTTCCGAGCAGCTGCCGCCGCATCTGGGTCCAGATCATTCAGGCTATCCAGAGTATTGAGTCGGAAGTTCTCTTTCGGCGCGACGTCCCCGATGCGTCGTTTCGCCAAAGCTTGGCCAATTGCACCGCTCACGTACAGCGGATAACCGCGCGTGGAGACATATACACGATTGTGCAGTGAAGCCGGCACGCCTTCTGCTTGGCACCAGGACCTGACGACGTCTTCGTCTAGCCCTGTCAGGGAGATCTGAGTAACGCCTCCCGACCGAAGAAGCTTTATCCTTCGCCGATGCTCCTCACTCGAATCCTGGTGTTCGACTCTCACGACAACATTTTCGGGCAACATCAAGGAAATGTCCGCAAGTTGCCTCAGGTCATCATCGGACAGATTCTGTGCATTTTCGAAAAATAGATAGAGTGTCGAGTCCCGCTTAAGTGACGCAACATCGCCAGCGATATCAATGACCGCTTGCAAGGCATCACCATCAATTTTGGTATTCAACACCGCAAGCAGGGACTCGCTATTGTCTACCGAGACATCGGCAAAAAATTCACCGAGCGCCTGCCCAGTGTCACTACCTAGACGCTCCTTTACAATAGTGAGCAGTTCCTTGGCAACAGCCAGAGCGAAATCCTTGCGCCGAGACCCGAGAGCCGCGCGAGTTCGAATCGCGAATTGCTCGCCTAGTTTTGCCGCCATGCCCCTCTCTGCTATCAGGCCTGATGTAATTGAAGTCAGTTGACTGAGAATAGCGGCCTGAAGGCCTCCCGTTCGGTGCGGGAGCCTTGTAACTTGCTCACTGACAAGGTGCTGTGTTCTTACTGCATCTCGACAAACTGCCAGCAGAGCACTCTTACCGATGCCTTCGTCGCCTGTTACGACCGCAACCGGAGTCTGGCGATCAAGAAGTCCATTGAGGCTGTCTTCGCGTCCGTAGAATCCGTTCACGGTGCCGCTTACCTCTCATACTCCAGGTGGCGATCTATTGTTTGGTTATGGGCCTAAGAGAGAACCACTCGATTCGGCCCAAAATAGCTTCTGACACTTTCAGGCTGCGCTGTCCTGATCCAAATTGGCGCTCCGATGAGGATGCGATCAGCACCGCTCATATCAAGGTCGTGGTTCCATCGAGAGCGAGTCAAGGTTACATCTTTATAGATCAAGGCTGCGTATTCGCATGAGTCAGCGCCTCCGATCGTGAAAGCGCGTGTCTCAGGTCGCCCCTCGTGTTCAGACTCATTCACGTAGACGCCTTGGTATAGGGCGATCTTCAATGCTTCCAGTGCAAGTGACTCGTCATCGTACCCCTCAGAGTTCACCGAGCCTCGGGATGAGATGAGTTCTCCGATCGCGGGAGCCGCCGATGACGTCCAACCGCCAACTTCGTCCTCAGTAGTAATGTAGCCTTTCAAATTTTTCATACCGCCGAATAGGCAGAGATCCACACGGCGCCCCCGCTTGGTAACTGTACGCGTGTGAACTACGCATGTATCCCGAAGGACAGCGGGGTCTCCTCCGTACCCCCACCACTGGAATTTCGCCACCTCTACATGCCCATTACCGCGAACGAGCTGGAGCGGGCCGGAGTCATCGAAATTAGAGACTAGTTGAGATCCGAGCTTCTTTGTAATCTTATTAGCGATCTCAAAACTGGTCCTCGTTGGACGGTCTTTCCCGCTCAACTCGACACCCACTCCGCTCACGCCAAGCTTTACTGCTGATTTTATAGACGAGTCGAATCGGATACCGTTGGAATCGACCACTTCTTCGACTAGTCGGTCAGACCAGTAGACGAACCTGCCCGCGGACTTCATGGGCATCCTTAGCCTCCTCCAAGATCCTGGGCCCTGGACTACAGGCCACTCGGTGGGAGACGACACCGCTACCCCACCGGTTCCGGTATTGGGTTGTGAACAGGCAATGTGTCGTACCACGTCAGCCAGCTGATCACTGATGCATGCAGTCAGACAAGTTTCCGTTTGTAGATCGACTCACGTCCAGGAGTCTCACAGTGCCTCTTCCGAGGGCGTGACCGGCGTGCCAGACTTACGGCATGGAGGCAAAACAGACCACGGGAAGTTGATCCAGGCGTCGGTGCGCTTCCAGACGTACTCGCACTTCACCAGCGAGTGCGACTTCTCGTAGATCACCGCGCTGCGGACTTCGGCGACCGTGTCGAGGCAGAAGTCGCGGACGAGTTTGAGGGTCTTGCCCGTGTCGGCGACGTCGTCGGTGATGAGGACCTTCTTGTCGGAGAAGTCGATGACGTTCGGCACGGGGGCGAGCATGACGGGCATCTCCAGGGTGGTGCCCACGCCCGTGTAGAACTCGACGTTCACCAGGTGGAGGTTCTTGCAGTCGAGGGCGTAGGCGAGTCCGCCGGCCACGAAGACGCCGCCGCGGGCGATGCTGAGGACGATGTCGGGCTCGTAGCCGTCGTCGGCGATGGTCTGCGCGAGTTCGCGCACGGCGGTGCCGAACGCCTCGTAGGTGAGGTTCTCGCGTGCGTCCGCGGCGCTCATACCTGCGTCCTGTGGAAATTGAGGTAGGACCGGGAGGCGGTGGGCCCGCGCTGCCCCTGGTACCGGGATCCGTAGCGCTCGCTGCCGTACGGGAACTCGGCCGGCGAGGAGAGCCGGAACATGCACAGCTGCCCGATCTTCATGCCGGGCCACAGCTTGATGGGGAGCGTGGCGAGGTTGGACAGCTCCAGGGTGACGTGCCCGGAGAAGCCGGGGTCGATGAAGCCGGCGGTGGAGTGGGTGACGAGCCCGAGCCGCCCGAGCGAGCTCTTGCCCTCCAGGCGGGAGGCGAGGTCGTCGGGAAGCGTGATGACCTCGTACGTGCTGGCCAGCACGAACTCACCGGGGTGGAGGATGAACGGCTCGTCCCCCTCCGGCTCGACGAGCCGCGTGAGGTCGGCCTGCTCCACGGACGGGTCGATGTGGGGGTACCGGTGATTCTCGAACACCCGGAAATAGCGGTCCAGCCGCACGTCGACACTCGACGGCTGAATCATGGATGGATCGTAGGGATCGATCACCACCCGCCCGGCGTCGATCTCGGCCCGGATGTCCTTGTCTGAGAGAAGCACGCCCCGAGGATACGCACGGCGCGCGGACCGCCCACAATCGGACGCCGCGCGCCTGCGACCACTGAACCTGTTCCCTACCGCTTCTCAAGGGTGACCGGCACGACGCTGCGCAGCCGGGCACACCGTGGACACCTCATCAGGCGGCCGGGGCCGAGTCGCTCGGCCTGCTGCATCGGGAACGAAGCGGTGCTGAACACGTGCCCATCGGCACAACGGACGACGGTGCGCTCCATCAAGTCCCTTTGTCCCTTCCCCAAGAGCCGCGTCCGGCTGCTGCTCGCCGGACGACAAATGCCACATTACGGGATCAACGGAACGACTCTCCAGGCGGCACTCCGACCCCACCCGGACCCTCTCCCACCCCTCCACCGTACGCCCCAACTCCGGCCCCCCGCAGCCCCGTCCCATCCCTCAAACGCACTCAGGCCCCACGGCTTCAGCGCCGGGGGCCTGGCATGGGGTAAGGTAACGTTGCGTTCGGACACCGACCTTGTCGGCGTCTTACGCGGGTGTAGTTTAATGGTAGAACATCAGCTTCCCAAGCTGAGAGCGCGAGTTCGATTCTCGTCACCCGCTCCATGATTAAGGCCCAGGTCAGAGACCCGGGCCTTTTTGCTGTCCGCTGTGATCAGTGGTCGCGTGCCAGATTCGTGCCAGAACGCTGATCGTCCGGCTTGTCCGGCGGATCATCTGGCACGGCCGCAGCTTCCTGGCGTGCCTTGCGTACCGTCGCGTCGAGTCCGGCAGCAACTTCCTGCTGTCGTTCGTCGTCCGAGTGCTGGTAGATCAGCGCGGCTTTCTCCGAGGACTGCCCGGCGCGGACCATCGTGTCCTTCAGAGTGGCGCCGGACCGGGTGGACAGGGTGTGCCCGGTGTGCCGGAGATCGTAGAACCGGAAGCCCTCGGGCATGCCGACGATCTCGCGCGCCTTACGCCACTTCCGCCCGAAGGTGCTGCGCCGGAACGGTGCGCCCTTCTCGCCGACGAAGAGCAGACCGTCAGGCCCCGGCTCGGCGTAGCTCTCCAGATGCCAGCGGAGCTCCCGACGGAGGAACGCGGGAAGAATCACAGTCCGGGTACCGGCCTCCGACTTGGTGTCGCCCCGGACCCGGCGCCCGTTCATCCGCTCCGGTTCGGCGAGGCGGACGCGGATGCGCAGGTTGTCGAGGTCGACGTCTCGGCGGCGGAGGCCGGCCAGCTCTTCCGGCCGCATCGGACCATAGGCGCCGAGGTAGACCATCAGGCGCCACCGCATCCCCACAGCGTTGGCGAGCGCGTCGACCTGGGTGACGGTGGCAATGCGCCGCTCGGCCGCCTTCTCCTTACCGGCCCCCTTGATCCGGCAAGGATTGCGCGTGATCAGCTCGTCATCCACGGCGGTTTCCATGATGGCTTTCAGGAGCCGGTACGCCTTGGCCGTGATCGTCTTGGCGCCTGTGATCCGCAGCCGTTCGGCCCGCCACTCGCGGACGCGCGGTGCGGTGATCTCGTCCAAGTCCAATTCGGCCAAGGCGAACAGGTGCTTGTCGAGCAGATAGCGGTAGAGGTCCCGGGACAGTGGCGCCAACTCCCGTTCCTCGACCCACTTGTCGGCGTAAGCGCGAAAGCTCACCGCTCCGGCCTCCGGGTCACGCCACTCGCCACGGCGGATCTCCGTCTGCTTCTCGGCAAGCCAGTCGTCCGCGTCCGCCGTCGTCTCGAAGGTGACCGGAGCCGGACGCATCACGCCGTCGGGCCCCGGATAGCGTGCCTGGTACCGGCCGGAGGGAAGCCGTCTGATCGCCCCGAAGCGGCGCCGCCTGCCCTTGTTGTTGGCCATCAGGCAGCCCTCCCGTAGCGCGGCCGGGGTCGCCTCAGCGGCTCCACCGTGCGGGACCGGATGAACTCCTCGACCGCGCTTTCCGGTATGCGCACGTGCCGGCCGACCTTCACGTACCGGATGCGTCGTTCCTCGATCAGCCGCCGGGGGAAGCGGGTAGTCGTGCTGAGCAACTCGGCGACCTGGTCGACGGACAGGTAGCGGTCGGTCATGCGGTGGGCTCTCCTTCCGTTCCGAGGGCGGGTTCGAGAGATGCGGCAAGCCAGGCTTCGGCGTCCGAGAGGCCGGTACCGGCGAAGACCCAGTGCGCGAGGACGTACGTCGTGTCCGATTCGGGACCGTTGGCCGCTGCGGCTTGGGCTCGGCGCCATTCGGCACGGGCATCGCGGAGAGCGCCGAGCGTGGTGGAGTAGCGCCGGGACTTGGTGGAGAAGTGGCCGCGGAAGCCGAGCATGTGGGCCCAAGCCCGCAGGCGAAGGTGTTCCAGTTCCTTCCGTGCGCCGAGAGTCCACGCGGTACGGATCAGGCGGCGGGCGTGGTCGCTGATGTCGAGCTGGGCGAGTTCGGCGGCGAACTTCAGGGGCCGGTCGAGGGCACCGGTCGCGGTCTCGGCGCCCTTGGTGGCGTACTTGGCGATATACGCAGCGACCGCGCGCTCGGTCAGTTCCTGGCCGTCGTTGAACTCGGCGGATCGGATGGTGCGGACGTCGAGTTGGTGGCCGAAGGTGAAGGTGTGGGTGCGCCCGTCGATGACCGGGCCGTCCACGCGGACCTTGGCTACGGCAGCGCGGATGGCGTCGGTGAGCAGCTCGGCCGTGGCCCAGGGCGGAGGCGGGGTGTCGCCACCGCTGGGGCCGTCGATGCGGATGACTGCGTGGAAGTGGACGGCGCCCCGCTTCTGGTACTCGGCGACCTTGGCGAAGGACACGCGCCCGTGTTCGCGGAACCGGCGCTGAGACAGGCCCGCACGCTTGGCGACCTCCCGGCGCAAGTAGGTCGAGAAGCGTCGCCAGAGCTGACCGGCGTGTGCATTCCACAGCACGGCCGCTTCGTAGTCGTACGTGTCCGGGGCAAGCGGGGTGCCAAGCGCGTCGTCGTCCTGGTCGTGTGTGACGCCGCAGCGGCAGGGGCGGACCCTTCCGGCTTGGCCGGTGGGACGGTTGTGGACCGGGCCGAAGCTCGGCGCGGTGAAGGTGGCGAACACGCGCGGGTGGGCGGCGACGTGTTCCGGGACGCCCTTGCCGCCGCGTAGGCCCGAGGTGATCAGGTGGAAGGTGTCCCGGCGGTAGACCTCCGCGCAGGCCGGGCACCGCGTCATGCGGCGGTTGTTGCAGCGGACCAGGAGCTGCCCGGCCGGGAGGCTGGTCGAGTCGAGGTGGTGGAGGACTCGGCCAATCTCGCCGGTCGTTGTGTCGATGTCGTACTCGGTGCGGTGGCCGTCGAGCCGGATCGGGTGGGTGCAGCCGCCGAGGCCGGAGAGTTGGTGGACGATACCCGGCAACGTGCCGTCCGTGGCCAGGTTCGCGAGTTCCGGCAGTGGGGGCGGGGTGGTGCGGGTGAAGATGGCGTTCTCCTTCTGGCTGATCTGGTCAGGGAGGACAGGCCCCGGGGCGGCGGATGCTTGGCCGTGTCGCGCCGCCCCGGAGGCCGGGCGCAGTTCAGCGCCGGTTGTGTTCGCGGAGCAGCGAGCGCAGGACCACGGCGGCGATGGCCACGGAGATGGCCGAGACGGCGACGGCCGCCAAGAGCGCGGTGAGGACCACGCCACCCGTGATCACGGCCACTACGGCTCCCGTACTAATCGAGACCTGCGGGAGCGAGCGCGTTACGGGCGCCGGATCAGCCGGTATGTGGGTGTGTGCGGCCGGCGGAGTCTGGTTGTCGGGGTACTTGGGCAGGAACACGGCGCGGATCTCCTTATCTACTCGTCTATACATGCGAGCCGTTTATGACGTCCACGCCGGAACGCGTGCCGGATTCGATGGCCGGGGCGAGGAAGGTGTGCGAGAGCCAGAACCCGAAGAGGGCGATCAGGACGACGATCCATGTGCGGACGCCGAGGAACTTGACCGCGCCCCAGGCGAAGAAGCCGAGGACGACGACGAGCGGCAGGCTGACGGTCACGGTTGGCGGAGTCCTTTCAGCGAACGGGGCAGCGGTGGGTACGGGCCGCCAGCTCGGCGGCGGCACGGCTGTCGTAGTCGGCGGAGAAACCGCAGCGCGGGGCGGTGCAGGCGGCGGTGTGCTTCTCGCGGCCCCGGCCGTCGTACGAGGTGCCGACCTGGACGGGGCCGATGCGTGTGACGTGCCGGAATCGACGGTTCGCGGTCATACGGATCTCCTCTCCTCTCAGAGGCGGGCGGCGATGGCTTCGGCCATGGCTGCCGGGACGCCGAGCCGTGCGCGGAGGGTTGGGGTGTCGATGGGAGTTCCGGTGCGGGTCTGGTGGTCGGCGGCGACCTTGCGAGCGTGTTCGACGAGGGCGGCCGGGACGGGTACATAAGGGGGTTCCGGCGCTGCCTCGATGACGGGGTGGGCGGGCGGTGCCTCGGGCGCAGGTTCGGGCGCGTCCTCCTGGTCCTCGACGGCCTCAACGCCGTCGTCGTCCTCGTCAGTTGCTGATGGTGTGGAGTGGGCGAGGAGCGTCCCACCGAGAAAGGCGACTGCGGGCCAGCCTGCGACGAGGATGCGCAGCCAGGCCGGCACCTGGTTCATGTCGAGCAGTCCGGCGGTGGCTACGTTCGCGCCGAGGGACGCGGTGAGCGCGATGACGAACCAGCACCACCCGGCCGCTTTTGCCTCGCCGGACCGCAGTCGACGCCAGGCGGCGACGAGCAGCAGGTCGACGCTGACCGGGTAGGCCCACGCTTTCCAACCGTCCTGTCCGGCCGCCGAGGCGATGTCGTGGAGGTGGGCGAAGGACAGCGCGGCAGCGATGAGCGCCTGGATGAGCACCGCGTCGACACGGGCCAGGTGGGCGCGCATGGTGCGGCTCCTTTTCGGATTCAGACATGGGAGGGGTAGGGAGTTGGCGTGAGGTGGCCACGCCGACGGGTCGGGGAAGTCAGTCGGTCACGGCTGGAAGGGCTTCAGCGCAGGCAGGTCGGGCACCAGGTGTGCCGAGGCCCGGCAGGTCTCGGCGGCATCGCCGAGGGAGAGGTACGGCGTGCGGATGCGGGACCAGCCGCCGGAGGTGTCGCCAGCAACGGCCAGGCCGGGACGCTCGGGAGCGATGGCGCAGGCAGCCAAGACCGCCTCGGGGGCGATGTCGCCGAGGGCCATCTTGGCGGACGCTTCGTCGTTGACCCGGTGGCAGACACGGCCGGTGAGCTGCGCCCGGAGCATGGTGGCCCCCTTGCCCAGTTCGGCGCCGAACCGCTGCCCGCACACCTCCAGGTAGATCCCGGCGGCACGGCCGAGTTGGGCGAGTCGGATGAGCTGGGTGACCATCTCGTCGCGGCGTTCCTCGTCCTTGCGCGTGGCGACGAGGAAGAGTTCGGCGACTTCATCGACGAACAGCACGACAGGCACAGGCCGTTCGTCTTCTGGCAGTCCCCAGATGTCGGAGGTGATCTCCTCATCGGGGGTGCTGGGGGCGATGCCCTGCGTGCCTTGATCAGGTCGTAGCGGTCCTCCATTTCCTTGACGAGCACGGGCAGCAGGTCGGCCGCCTGTTCCGGGTCGGTGGCGAGCGCCGAGAGCCGGGGCGCGAAGGGCGCCAGTTCCACCCCTCGCTTGCAGTCGATACCGACCAGGGCGACGGGCTGTCGAGCGAGGCCGGTGATCAAGTGGCGCAAGTACATGGACTTGCCTGACAGCGTTGCACCGAGGGTGAGTTGGTGCGGGATGGTGCGGTAGTCGCGTACGAAGGGTGTGGCGTCCTCCCGCAGCGCAACCGGCACCCGGAGGAGCCCGCCCGCGACTTTGCGAGGCATTCGTACCTTCCGAAGCACATCGAAGCCGACCACCCGCAGCTCAACCACGCCCGGCTTGAGCGTGGTGACGTACACGGCGTGAACGCCCCAGGCATGCCGCAGCCGCTCGGCCGAGACAGCGACGTCAGCGGGTTCCTGCCCAGGGGCGAGCCGGAGGCGGAGGCGCAGCCCGGTCGACGTGGGCCGAATGATCCCCCGACGCGGCGGAACAGGCCGAACCTCACGCCGGGTGGTCGCCTTGACCGCGAGGACCCGAAGCCGGGACGGCGCGACGGTCAGGCCACACGCTTCCATGACCGAGCCGTACGTGCTGAGCAGCCGGACTGTGGATACCGGCATGCCGACTGTGGACCAGTACGCCGCCGGATGCTTGGCCCTGGCGTAGGCGGCCCCGCCGCCAAGCGCGGCGACAGGACCACCCACCTCCAGAAGCGTCGCTATGTCGCTCATCAGGCGGCGGCCTCCGTGGAGGCCGGGAACGCGGCCGGGGTGACGGCGGCTGCACGGTAGGCGATGCCGTGACGCTGCTGACCGTTGAACACGCTCTCCCAGGGCCGGGCAACCAGCCCAGGCAGCGAGACCGGCGCCCCGAGGGCGAGCCCCTCGGAGATGCCGCCCTCCGGGACGGTGACCTTGATCAGCGATGACTCGCCGTCCTCGATGTAGACGACGCCGATGGTCATCAGCGCTTCACCGCTGTTGGCGTCCTTTGCGATCTCTCCGGTCTGGCGGTCGCGGACCTTGGGCTCAGGAGCCTCGGTCAGCAGGATCGTGGCGCCGGAGGTCTCAACGCGGATGGTACGCAAGGGATTCTTCCTATCTACTCGTCTATACATGATGCGTCCCGCGAACCCGATCTCCCGGGATCGCATGGAACCACGTTGCCACACAACTTGCCCACTCGTCTATACGAGTATGCCTGTTGGGGTGTACGAGTTCGGGAAAGCGTCCCCGCGCACCACCGCAAACCATGACGATCAGGTCGCCGGAAGCTGATACGACAGCACGTACGCGTCCGCTGCCATCACCGTGTCGCAGACCTCCACGGCCCGCCCTTCCGTGTCGAAGGCGGTCCGGATCAGGTGAATGACCGGCACGCCGGAGGCCAGCCGGAGCGTCTTCACCTCCGCGGGCGAGGGCATCCGGGCGCGGATCTCCTCCTCGAAGTGGTCGAGGCGGTGGCCCAGCTCTTCGAGACGGGCGTAGATGCCACCAGGGCCGGGGTTCGGCTCGGCGATGGGCGTACCGCGAGCAATGTCGAGCGGCAGATAGGACGTGGCGAACTCCACGGGCCGCCCGTCCAGCAGATACCGGCGCCGACGAGCCAGCACGCGCCGTACAGACCCGAGCCGGGCGGAGACGTCCTGGCTCGCCTTCTCTTCCTTGACCTCCAGGCTGTCGACCTGCGGGTGGCTGCCGGCCGCGTCCGCTTCGACGATGAAGGCGGACTTGCCCTGCTCCCGGTGCCGCCGGGCAAACCGGTCAGAGGCGAGCCGCCGCACGGGAGGCCGGGGCCGCACGAAGACGCCCTTACCGTGTTCGGCGTGCACGAGCCCTTCCCCTTGGAGGATGGAGAAGGAGTTTCGAACCGTCATACGGGATACCCCGTAATGCTCGACAAGGTCAGCCTCGGAGGGCAGCTTGTCGCCCTCTCTGAATCGCCCACGGTCGATGGCCTCACGCAACTGGTCGGCGATCTGCCGGAAGACCGCACGATCGCTCGTGGGGTCGAGATCACCGAGGAGGCCCGAAGGAAGAGCAGGGCTCACGTGTGTACTCCTTTAGGTATCTAGACGAGTGGGCGAGTCTTGTTGCTACGGTGGAGAGCCTAGCCAGCCGAGAGGGCCGAGGAACGTGAGCACTGAACGCCCGCACTCCGTGAGCGTCGCCGGGGTCGTCGTCGACACCCACGGCCGGGCCCTCCTGATCCAGCGCCGTGACAACGGCAAGTGGGAACCGCCGGGCGGAATCCTCGAACGCGAGGAGACCATCCCCGAGGCCCTCCAGCGCGAAGTCCTCGAAGAGACCGGCATCAAGATCGCACTTCCTGCGACCCTGACCGGCGTCTACAAGAACATGACGGGCTTGATCGTCTCTCTGGTCTTCCGCTGCGAAGCCGCCGACGGCACGCCGACCACCGGAAGCGAAACCCGCGCACTGCGCTGGGCCACCCGCGAAGAAGTATCCGAGCTCGCCGACGAGGCGTACGCGATCCGCGTCTTGGACGCAATGGACGCGGCGTCTCCGCCTGCCATTCGCGCCCACGACGGCGTGAAACTCGTCTAGCCCGAACCCGCTGCACATGGCGGCCTACCAGCACGAAGGAACTTGTATGCACGAGTATACGAGTAGCGCCCGGGTCTGGGGGCTCACTTGCCCAGGATTCCCGGAAGAGGTCAGCCGGGCCCGCCGATGGACCCGCGACATCCTGCGCGGATCACCATTAGCGGAGGACGCCGAGCTGATCGTGAGCGAGCTGAGCGCGAACGCGATCCTGCACACGGCCAGCGGCGCGGAGTCGGGCAGCTTCCACCTGGCACTCGCCGTCTCCCCGCAGGTGATCGCCCTGTCGGTCACAGACGACGGAGGTACCGGCACGGCCCCGAAGGTCGAGCACCAGGACCAGGACGCCGAGCACGGCCGCGGTTTTGGCATGGTGAGCGTCATCGCGCACCGGGTCGTGGTCCACGAGACCGACGGCGGCCACACGGTTACCGCGGAGCTCTTCGCGGACTGGCGCCCTGGAGGCCACCGGTGTTGATGGACATGCCGCAGCGGGGCTACTGGTGCGAGTGCTGGACCGAGGACCTGGACGAGCAGCGACGGCCGGCACTCCTGGCATCGATCGACGCGTACTCGGCGGCACAGGCCGACAACTGGGTGGCAGTCACGCTGCGCACGATCACACCCGCGCTGGACGCGGAAGCCTCCGACGAGGCGTGGGACTGGCTATACGAGGGCCGCACCGAGACACGACGAGCCCTCCTGCGGTCCGAGCCCTGCACCGTGTCCATCACCCAGGCCCGCACCCGGATCACGTGGACGATCCGGCCGGTGCTCTTCGTGCCGCTCGCACACCGCAGCGGCGCCGAACTTCCAGCCTGCGCGTACGACTTCAAGCCCCACGCTGCCGACTGAGTTACAACTTTCTCTACTGGTTCAAGGCGGCTCGCTCCGCTCACCGCGCGCGGCCCGGCCCCCGGCCGGGCCTGCGCTCCTGTCTCCGCCCCGCTCCAGCCCGGCCGGCGCCCGTGCCGCGCGCACAGCAATCAGCCACTTGCCGTAGGAGGGGTACGTCGTGGCTGGGGCGGCTGGCTCCACGACTTTAGCCAGCCACTTTGGCGCGAGCCTCGAAGATCATGGCCCCAACGTCGTGCTTCACCGGGCAGCTCCAAAGACTGCCCGACGCGCCGGAAGCTTACGGGGCCATGATCACTCGCGCCAAAGCAGCTCCAGGCCAAAGTCGTTCCACCAGCCGCGATGTGTGTGCTGGTCAACGCGGCACCACCTCAAGCTATCGATCAGGTACGAAACGCTCCGAAGCGCCCACATAGCGGCTCAACCCGGCTAGCATCCCGCTCACTCATATCGCTCGTTTGGGGAGGGCGGTACAGTGGAAACTGTACGACGGACAACGTGCGCAGACTGCAGCAGGATCAGCTACGAGCGAGGGACGGCACTCATGATCGAAGCTGCACGAACGACAGAAGGGAGATTCGAAGCCGACGAGTTCATCGCCGACTTAGAGAAAAACGCTAAGCGGAAGGGCAACCTGCAAAGACTCGCAGACATTGCAATACGCTTGGAAGAGTTTGCCGAAAGAGGAACCCTTCGCGTCCCACTGCAACTAAACCATCTTCGTGGCGAGATCTATGAAATCAAGGCCGGGGATGTAAGGCTTCCCTTTTTTTACTGCACTCACTTCATAGGCAAAACTGCGCGCTTGACTCACGGCTTCCTGAAGAAATCACAGAAGACGCCTCGCAAGCATATCGACAAGGCTCTCTGGGTCATGAAGGAGGATACAGCGCAATGAAGAACTTGTATGAGCGGCTCGCTTCAACCGAAGAAGGCGCCCGCGCTCTTGCTGCGGCCCGACTACGGTACGAAGTTCTCGCCACTATTCATGACAGCCTGACAGACTCCAGGATGACTCAGGCCGAGCTTGCCCGCAGGCTTGGGATTCGAAAATCTGCCGTCAACCAGGTTGTACACGGGGATGGTAATATGCGCATCTCCACACTCGCCGAATACCTTCACACCCTGGGCTACGAGCTCTCCCTAGAGCGAGTCGAAGCAGGCACGGCGCGAAATAAGGTAGTCGCCAATCGCCCTCACGAAGAATGCGAAGAAGAGGGTGACCAAGAGCGAGTCACTTGGGCAGAAGTTGTGGAGCTTGCGGTCGTACGCAAGGAGAATACCCCTGCCGAGGAGAGGGAGCCAGAAGAACCCTTTCCATGGGAAAGTATCGACGATTCCGTGATCGAATACCGCACGGTACAGGCGCAGTGATATGGCAGAGTTGACGCACAAAGAAGACGTAGCAGCCGACCCTAAATGGCTGCATGAAAACGCTCACTTGTGCCAGGTTGCAACCAGGCGCCTGAGCGGCGAGAGAGAGCGCCCCGGACGGACAGCCGAGTGGGAAATTTCGATCAAACG
The DNA here is from genome assembly GCF_054850255.1 of Streptomyces sp. 7R007. Lineage (NCBI taxonomy): Bacteria > Bacillati > Actinomycetota > Actinomycetes > Kitasatosporales > Streptomycetaceae > Streptomyces > Streptomyces sp. 7R007. The sequence continues at coordinate 17,193 of NZ_JBTWMV010000010.1, forward strand.
ATCTTTCGGGTTTAGCAAGGACCATATCCACATCTGGCTATCCTGCACCGCTACGGCGCGCGGGAAGTCCGAAAAGACGCTCGGTCAAATCGAGGCCATTGTCGTGGGAAATTACCGAATTGGCCCTGATCACCCTCAAATCCCGGCGGCACACGCAATGAAATTTGGGGATGAAATCGGCGTTCCTGACGTCTTCCCTTATCTTCGGCAGGCCGTGGATCTGATGGCCATGCAAATTGGAATGGGCAGGGTCAAGCTCGATCGCCCAGAGTCGGGAAAGGCCGTCGCTTCACGCCCGGCGACATCCCCCGCAGGAAGCAGCCCACGGGATTAGACAGAGCGTCTCGCTTTGAGTTCCATCCTGTTTTACCCATGGCGGCATCGTGCTATCAGGGATCTTGCCCAATCCCCTGATAGCACACCGTCGATATCGCGTAAGCGGCATAACGCCTCACCCGCGCAATGCCCTGACGCGTGGCCACAGATCGCGCTAGGCCTGACCCGGAAGGGCCATCTGTGCCAGACCCGTGCCAGATCGTGCGGGGAACCACGGGGAACACCGGGGAACCAGGCGACCGCCCGCCAGGCTCCGAGGCCGCCCCACCGCAGGTCAGCTCCGAAGCAAGCCCCAGATACCCTTAGCTTCCCAAGCTGAGAGCGCGAGTTCGATTCTCGTCACCCGCTCCATGAAGAAGGCCCAGGTCATCGACCCGGGCCTCTTTGCTGTGCGCGGTGACCGTCTGCTGTTCCGGGACGGTCTCGGCATCCTGGCATGCCTTCCGTACTGTGGCGTCGGGGGCGGCTGCGACTTGCTGCTCTCCGTCGGTGTCCCCTTCTTCCCCACCAAGAGCAACCCGTCAAGCCGGGGTCGGCGTACGGCTCCAGGTGCCGGCGGAGGAACGCGGGAAGAAGGTGGACTGGTTGTTCGCGCACATGGACCAGGTCGCGAACGCCCATGTCGCCGGCCTGTTCTTCGGTCCAGGGCAGCAGGAACAGACCACGGTCGAGTCCGACGGCGGAAACCTGATCAGCAAGACGATCGCCTATCACAACTCGGGCGGCACAGCGCTCAAGTAGGCGAGTGCCGGCGCCGGTGATGGACTTGACCCACCGGGCAGTTGGGAGTGCCGGACGGCGGCATGTCCTTCTGGCACAGCAGGCGTTGATCCGGACCCGGTTGCCTGCCAGTCGCCATCAGGCGCACGAAGGTTGCCGCGATCGATGGAGGAATCCTCACGGCCGCCGTCACCGTCCTCACCCGGTTCCACGGCGACCCGCTGGCCCTTGCCGCACAGCGGCGTTCACCGGGCCGGGACGAACCCTCCTCGGACCGACGCGGGGCCGCCCGAACCCCGCGCGTCGACGCGGTAGCCGTCGCCCGTGGCGGTGCGCTCGCCGGTGCCGTTGTTGAACTGGACGGCGAACTCATGGCTCCCGGTCGGCACGGTCAGGCCCGGCTTGAGGACCCAGCGGTAGACCAGTGTGCCGCCGGCCTCCTCGGTGGTGACGGTGAAGTCGGCACTCGGCAGGGTCTGCCAGGTGCCGGTGTTCTTCACCCCGCCGGTCTGCACGATCCGGATCTCCACGGTGAGCGAGGTGAGCGGCTGGGTCGTCTTGAGGACGAGGTTGCTCTGCGTCCAGTAGACGGTGCTGTGCGGATCCAGCGAGCCGGCCGACCACAGCGCCCCGTTCTGGCCCTCGTCGGCGGACGGTGACGGAGTGGCGGCCGGCGGAGTCCGGCGCGAGCTGCCCGGGGTGGTGGCCGGGGCCGGCGCGACAGGGGTGGGGCGGGCCGATGTCGGGTGCGGGGAACTGACAGTCGGGGACGGGGTGGCAGGCGTGGTCACGGTGGGCGACGTCGACGAGTGCGCGACGATGGCGGCGACGGCGAGGCCACCGGTCGCCAGGATGCCGGTGGCGGCGAGCCCGGCGAGGGCGACCCTGGTCCCGGACCTCGCGAACGGCCTGGCGCGGTGACGGACGGCGGGGCCGGCCATGCCGCGTTGCACCCGGGCCAGCATCCTCGCGCGGTCGGGCCGGTGGGCCTCGGCGGCCTCGCGCAGCCGACGAGCGATCTCCTCGTTCACCGGGTCCTCCTCTCTGCGACCAGGTCCCCGACGGCTCGCGCGCCCAGCAGCCTTTTCAGCTCCGCCATTCCCTTCGCGGTCTGGCTCTTGACCGTACCGACCGATATGCCCAGCGCTGCCGCCGTGTCCTTCTCCGACAGGTCGAAGGCGTGCCGCAGCACCACGCAGGCGCGCTTGCGGAACGGCAGCCGGGCGAGCGCCGCACGGACGTCCAGCACGGCCGCCATGTCCGGCCCCTCCACCTTCTCGGGGCTGCGGGACCAGAACAGCGTGATCCGGAGTCGTTCGCGCACCGCGCTGCGGATCCGTCCCCGCGCCAGGTTGGCCACCACACCGCGGGCATAGGCGAGCGGGTGGTCGGCCTGCCGCAACCGGTCCCAGCGCTGCCACAGGGCGACCAGGGCGTCCGCCGCGAGGTCGTCCGCCGCGTCGGCCTCGCCGGTCAGGAGGTATGCCAGACGGGCGAGTTCGGCATGGTGGCGTTCGAAGAATTCGTGGAACTCCGCGGACGCGTCATCGAGGAGCATCCCCGCCCTCTCCTGGCAATGATGTGCGCGTTAGTTGCGCGTTTAACAATGGGGGCGCAGCCTAACAGTGCTCAGCCCGGGTCGCCCGGGTCCCGAGCAGCGGTCGTGCGCCCGCCGCAGCCGGTGCCATCGGTGGACAGGGAGCAGCTGTGGTCGGTGCGGGACAGCCGCCGGGGCCGGCTGTGCGGACCAGCACGTAGGCCCCGCACGCCTTGGCCGACTCGTATGCGGTGACGTTCATCGCCGCGTCCATCTGGTCGTCGGGCGGCCCGTACAGTCTGGAGCCGCTGCCGCGTGACGGCCGTTCTGGTCCGTCCGGCCAGGGCCGCCGCCCGCCGCCGACCCGGGACCGGACGGGGCGGCACCGTCCAGGGGCGCGATGGGGCAGACCCTCGCTCACGTGGCCGTCGATGCTCGGCTCGGTCCAGGATCTCCGCATGCTGCACGCTCAGGAGGAACCAGTGTCACACCCGCGACCGCTCACCCCTGAGGAGGAGCTCGCCGACGCGAAGAAGCGGCTGGGGCTTCCGCGTATCGTCGTGATCTGCGGCTCCACCCGCTTCATGACCGAGATGAGCGAGGCCGATCTGCGGGAGACCAGAGACGGGAAGATCGTCGTCAAACCGGGCTGTGACATGAAGTCGCCGCACGAACTGTGGTCCGATTCCGTCGAGGCCGAGGCCCTGAAGGTTCGGCTCGACGATCTGCACCGGGCGAAGATCCGGCTCGCCGACGAGGTGCTCGTGGTCGGCGACTACATCGGAGACAGCACCCGGGCCGAGATCGCCTACGCCCGGTCGCTGGGCAAGCCCGTGCGGTTCACGCACCCCGAAGTCGACCCGGACAGGCGCTTCAGTGGCACGGCCCCGAAGCCGGCAAGTGAGTCGACGGGGGGAGCGGCTTCGGGGTGCGCGTAGGTCGTCGTCTTCGGCGACGGCACGAGCCCTCCCCCGCCCCTCACACCACCGTCAGGCCGTCACCAGTCGGTGGCGTCGTTCATCGACTGCTGCCAGTACGTGACCTTGAGGGAGTCGTCGATGTAGACGCCCTGCGCGGGCAGCGGCGGGGTGGCCGCCTTGCCGACGCTTCCGCTGAGGGAGCGGCCGGAGAAGTAGACGGTCAGCGTCTTCACCGTGCGGCCGTTCGTTCCGCTGCCGTCGGCGCTGGAGAGGTTCACGGAGGCGTAGCCGGACTCGCCGGGCTTCAGGGTCACGACCGCCTGCGGCTTGGAGTCCTCGATGGCCGGGGGCACGGACTGCGCGTCGGTGAAGCGGACGGCCGGGTAGCCGTAGAGGTAGCAGCTCCTGCTGCCGGTGTTCGTCACCGTGAGCAGCATGTGGTTCACGGGGCGGTTCAACGGGGCCGCCACCGTCCTGGTGTTGGACCCCTCGCACGTGACCGGGGTGCCGGAGGCGGCCGGGTCGGTCGTCTTCTTCGCGCCCGTGGCGGACTGGGCTCCGGATGAACCGTTCGAAGAGCCCGAAGGGTTCGAGGGGTTCGAAGTGGCCTCGGGGTCCGGAGAGTTCGAGGTGCTTGCGGAAGGGCTCGTCTTCGGGGTGGACGTGGGCTCCGTCTGCGTCGCGGGGCCCTCGGAGCGGGCGCCCGTTCCGTCGTTGCACGCCGTCAGGGAGAGCGCGGCGAGCACCGTGGTCGCGGCTGCGGCGGCGAGGCGGATGCGGGAGGTACGGAGGTTCGACATGGACGTGCCCCTTCGGTGTTCCGGTGGCGTTGGTGATTGGATGACCGAAGCTTGTGAGGAGTTCTGTCCCAACTGCCAGGGCCAGCGGGGAGTTGGGGACGCTGGAACGCCGAAACGGCGTCTGGCTAGGGGAAACGCCGTTCCCCTGGAACGCTCGACTGGGATGAGGGGGACGCGTGTCAGGGGCAACGGAGGCGTTCGCGCAGCTGCTGCGGGAGCTCAAGGAGCGCTCGGGACTCAGTTACGGGGCGCTGTCCACGCGGCTCCACATGAGTACGTCCACGCTCCACCGCTACTGCAACGGCACCGCCGTACCGAACGAGTACGCGCCCGTGGAGCGCCTCGCCAGAGCCTGCCGGGCCACGCCGGAGGAAATGGTCGAACTGCACCGGCGGTGGATCCTGGCCGACGCGGCACGACGGGCCGGCTCGGCGAAGGAGAGCGGTTCGGCGCGGGGGAGCGGTCCGGCGCAGGGCAGCGGCCCGGCGCAGGGCAGCGGCCCGGCGCAGGGCAGCGGTCCAGCGCAGGGCAGCGGTTCGCCGCAAGAGAGCGGTCCAGCGCAGGCCAGCGGTTCGCCGCAGGGCAGCGGCCCGGCGCAGGGCAGCGGTTCGCCGCAAGAGAGCGGCCCGGCGCAGGGCAGCGGTTCGCCGCAAGGGGCCGGCTCGGTGGAGGAGAGCGGCTCAGCCGGAGAAACCGGCCTCGCTCAGGCACGCGGCTCAGCCCGAGGAACCGGTCCCGCTCAGGCACGCGGCTCAGCCCGAGGAACCGGTCCCGGCGTCCCCGCCGCCGACCCCCCGGCCGCCGCCGCCACCGTGCCCGGTGCCCCGGGCCGCGACGACCTGCCTGTCGTCCTCGATCTCCCCGACACCGCCGGCCCGTCCCAGCCCCGTCGCCCCTCCCGTCGCCGTGCCGTGCTGGTCGCCTCCCTCGTCGCGGCCGCCACCCTGACCGCGGTCGCCCTCACCCTGCCCGGTTCCTTCGGCTCCGCCGACGACACGGCGCACCGGCAGCCGGACACGGTCCCGGCGTCGAGTGGCGCGGCCGGGGGCGGGAAGCCCGGCGCCGATCCCTCCGCGAGCGGCGGCAAGGGGCGTAAGCCGTCCGCATCCGCCTCCGCCCCGGCTTCCGCCTCTCCCGCCGCCACCGCCACCGGCTCCGGCTCCGGCACCGGCGGGCAGGAGGGCGCGCGTCAGCAGCCTGCGGGCACCGGCTCCGCCGCCGCCGTTCCCCTCACCGTCGACGTCCGCCCTTACGTCTACGACACTCCGTGCAGCCAGTACTTCCTCGTCGACAGCGAGCCGGGGCAGGTCGGGCCGCCGGCGGGCGAGCAGGACGCCACGCGCTGGGCCGCCGCCTACGGGGCCGTCTCCTCGGGCGAGCAGCGGGTCGCGCTCACCGTGCAGGGCACCGGTCAGGACACCGTCGTGCTACAAGCGCTGCACCTGCGCGTCCTGTCCAAGGGGGCGCCGCTCGGCTGGAACGAGTACGCGATGGGGTCCGGCTGCGGCGGCGGTGTCGAGACCAGGTCGTTCGACGCCGATCTGGACAGCGGCAGTCCCACGCTCACCGTCAGGAACGGGCAGCGCGACTTCCCGTACAAGGTGAGCGAGTCGGACCCGGAGGTCTACTACGTCACCGTCCACACCAAGGCCCACGACGTCCGCTGGGACCTCACCCTGGACTGGTCCAGCGGCAGCCGGCACGGCACGGTGCACATCGACAACGGCGGCACCCCGTTCCGCACGTGTGCCAAGGTCGGCGGCACCAGTTACAACTACCCGCCGGGCGGCGGCGAGTGGATCAAGAGTGTGAGCTGACACGCCGGTTCGGCGGGAGCGGACCGGCCCTGCCGCCGCACGCCGTCGGCACCGACGGCCCGCCCCGCGGAATCTCGGCGTCCTCGACCGGGAACGGGCGGTGGACGGCCGTTTGGGAATCTGTCACGGCGAAGCCATATGTGCTTGCCTGGCGGCGTTAGGGTTGGCGTACGTCCTCGAAACGAAGGTGTCATGCCCGCTGAGAACGCCCCCGTCGCCGGGAACCTCGACGACGACGACTACCCCGCCTACACCATGGGACGGGCCGCCGACGTGCTCGGCACCACCCCCGCCTTCCTGCGGGCCCTCGGCGAGGCCGAGCTGATCACGCCGTTGCGCTCGGACGGCGGCCACCGCCGGTACTCGCGCCGCCAGTTGCGCGTCGCCGCCCGCGCCCGTGAGCTCGTCGACCAGGGCACGCCCGTCGAGGCCGCCTGCCGCATCGTCTCGCTGGAGGACCGGCTGGAGGACGTCCTGCGCCAGAACCGGGACCTGAGCCGCAGGCTCGGCGAGCGCGGGGGCGAATAGCTGGTCCCGCCGGTGCAGAAATAGGTGCGGCCGCGGGAGGAGAATTGCCCGGCGGTCCGAAAACTCATGAGGTCTTCCGGTCCGGCCTGTGTTAGCGTGATAGCAGTTGCAGTTTTGGTTGCCAGAGATTTCATTCTTTGCAGAGCTTTCCGGATCTTTCCGGAGGGGTGATCATCGCGGCGACTCGGATCCGTAAAGTGCGGATTCCGGCACTGCCCCCTTAGGGAGATTCAATATGGCATCTGGCACCGTGAAGTGGTTCAACGCGGAAAAGGGCTTCGGCTTCATCGAGCAGGACGGCGGCGGCGCTGACGTGTTCGCCCACTACTCGAACATCGCCACCAGCGGCTTCCGCGAGCTTCAGGAAGGCCAGAAGGTTACCTTCGACGTCACGCAGGGCCAGAAGGGCCCGCAGGCCGAGAACATCGTTCCCGCCTGACGCTGACGCGCCGCGTCCCACGCGACCGGGGCCCGCACTTTCGGGTGCGGGCCCCGATTCGTATGCATTTCCACGTCGGCCCGCGTCACCAGACGTCACGCCCAGTCGACCCACGTCAGGCTCATTCTTGCGAATCCCGGTGCGGGTCCTCACCGCCTCCCGGTATTCCTCGATACGTGCCGCATCGAGGAAGGTTCCGCTTGAACCGCGAAGGCCGCACGACCGACGGTCCCCCGCCCCTGCACCGCAGGAAACCCCCGCGCCGCAACGCCCGCTCCCGTCCGGCCGACAGCGCACACGGCGGCCGTAAGACCCGCCCCGCCGGCCCCCGCGAGGAGATCGCGCCGCCGGCCCCCGCCACCCCGGCACTGCCGTCCGCCGAGGCGTTCACCGACCTCGACCTGCCCCAGCCCGTCCTGGACGCGCTGCGCACCGAGGGCGTGCGCGTGCCGTTCCCGATCCAGGCGGCGACCCTGCCGAACTCGCTGGCCGGGCGGGACGTCCTGGGCCGCGGACGCACCGGCTCCGGCAAGACCCTCGCCTTCGGGCTCGCCCTGCTGGCCCGCACCGCGGGACGACGGGCCGAGCCCGGGCGGCCGTCGGCCCTCGTGCTGGTCCCCACCCGCGAGCTCGCCCAGCAGGTCACCGACGCCCTCACCCCCTACGCCCGGGCACTGCGCCTGCGGCTGGCCACCGTGGTCGGCGGGCTGTCGATCGGCCGGCAGGCGAGCGCGCTGCGCGGCGGGGTCGAGGTCGTCGTCGCGACCCCGGGCCGGCTCAAGGACCTCATCGACCGGGGCGACTGCCGTCTGGACCGGGTCGCCGTCACCGTCCTCGACGAGGCCGACCAGATGGCCGACATGGGCTTCCTGCCGCAGGTCACCGCGCTGCTGGACCAGGTGCGCCCGGACGGGCAGCGGATGCTGTTCTCGGCCACCCTGGACCACAACGTCGACCGGCTGGTGCGCACGTACCTGCACGACCCCGTGGTCCACTCGGTCGACCCGGCCGCCGGCGCGGTCACCACGATGGAGCACCACGTGCTGCACGTCGAGGACGAGGACAAGCACGCCACCGCGGCCGAGATCGCCGCCCGCGACGGCCGGGTGATCATGTTCATCGACACCAAGCACGCGGCGGACCGGCTGGCGAAGAAGCTGCTGGCGGTCGGGGTGCGCGCGGCCTCGCTGCACGGCGGCAAGTCCCAGTCCCAGCGCACCCGGACCCTGACGCAGTTCAAGGAGGGCCACGTCACGGCCCTGGTCGCCACCAACGTCGCCGCCCGCGGCATCCACGTCGAGGACCTCGACCTGGTCGTCAACGTCGATCCGCCCGCCGACCACAAGGACTACCTGCACCGCGGCGGCCGTACCGCACGCGCCGGGGCGTCCGGCACCGTCGTCACCCTCGTGCTGCCCCACCAGCGCCGCGCGATGGCCCGCCTGCTGGCCGACGCCGGCGTCACCGCCCGCACCGTGCGCACCCGCTCGGGCGAGGCCGAACTGACCCGCATCACCGGAGCCCGGCCGCCTTCCGGCACCCCGGTCGTCCTCACCGTCGCGGCCACCGCCGACGCCGCCCCCACCGGGCGTCCACGCCCCGCCGGCCGCCGACGCGGCGGACGGTCGAACAGGAGAAGCCGTTGACGTCCGACCCCTCCCCCTGGTCCCCGCCAGCCGACGTGGCCTTCGGCACCGGTCTGACCGCCAAGGACGCCATGGACGCCCCGGGGCTCCAGGCCGACGACCACATGGCGGTCGACGTGGCGCTGTCCGTGCTCATCGGCGCCCGCGTCCCGCACCTGCTGCTGCGGGACGAGGACGGCCGGTGCGCCGGCCTGGTCACCCGCGCCCAGCTCACCGCCCACCGGGGTGCCTCGTGGTACCGCGACCGGGCCCGGCTGCGGGACATCCCCTACGACCGGGGGCCGTTCACCTCGTCCGCGGCCGCTCTCGGCGACGCGGAGGCCGCCATGCGGACCCGGGCGCTGGAGGTGTCCCCCGTGGTCGACGAGCACGGCTACGCCCTGGGCGTGCTCGCCCTGCTGCCCTGACCCCTGACCGCCCGCGCGGCGCCGGGTCCCCTCCGGCGTTCCGCTCCCCACCCCCGTGGAGGCACCATGCGTTGCGTCATCGCCCGTTACCCGTTCGACTTCACCAAGTTCGAGGTGGAGCAGTCGATGCGAGGCGTCACGGCCGAGCCCGTCACCGGCGTGTCCGTGACCATCGGCCGCCGCACCTACCCGGTCATGCAGGTCGGTGAGGTGATCACCCGGCAGGACCGCCGCGACTTCACCGTCGGCGAGGTCCGCAGGGCGCTGACCCGGCTCGGCTTCACCTGCCACGATGCCCCGCCCGCCACGCCCGCGGAACAGCCCGCGCCCTGGCAGTCGACGGCCGTCGACTGGAGCTGACCGCTCCTTCCTCGTCACCGGCCCGAGCCGGGTGACGTCCCTGAACGCGCCGGACCGGTCAGCGCGCCGGAGTCAGCCTGCCGCCGCCCCGCAGGGCGTACGTAGGGCCGTCCAGCGCGCTGTTGGCGCTCAGTGCGGTGTCGTATGTCACCGTGTGACCGTTGCCGGTGATGTCGGTGACCGTGTCGCCGGAGATGCCGTCGGAGTCCGAGAAGGCGGTGAGGACGGCCGCGACGGGGAGGGCGGTGCGTGAGCGGAGGTGGGTCACGGCAGGGGCCTCTTGCGTGCTCGGGGACGCGAAGTGCCGCGACTCTGCCGGCCGAGGCTGTCCCTGCCGCTGTCAACTCCCTTTGATTGCCCTGGAGTTGGGTGTGGCCGACACCAGCGGGGGCAGTCCCAGGCGGCCTCGGGTGGCGAGCAGCAGGATCAGGGCAGCCGCCGCCGAGGCGAGCAGGAAGGCATGCGTGGTGTCGGCGAGGGAGAGCGAGGGGAACAGGTCCGGCCAGGCCAGGGAGAAGAAGTTGTTGACGCCGGTGTGCAGCAGCATCACCAGCGGCATGCTCTCGCCGGAGCGGTTGAACACCCAGGTCATGACGGTGCTGAAGGCGAGGGTCGTGGCCATGAACTCCAGCGGCCGGGCCGGGTCCACGTGCGGTCCGCCGCCCCACTCGGTCAGGAACAGCGGCAGGTGCCAGGCGCCCCACAGCACGCCGACCACGAGCGTCGCGGTCGGCGGCCCGTAGCGGCGCTGCATCCGCGGCATCGCGAACTCCCGCCAGCCCGGCTCCTCCGCGAGCCCCGTGGTGACCATCTGCAGCAGCAGGCCCGGCAGATACGCGGCCAGCACCGCGGCGGACGGCGCTGCCGGACCCCGGCCGGCCAGCACCGCCGAGGTGAGCGTCAGGGTCGCGGGCACCGACACCAGGACGACGGCGTACCAGCGCCAGCCGACCCGGAACCGGGTCATCCGGCGACGCCAGGCGCGCAGTCCGGCGCGGCCCTCGGTGACGCCGGTGACCAGGAGCGCGGCGGTGATCGGACCGAGGTAGGCGCCGGGCAGCACGCCCAGCAGCTGGCTGCTGCCGCCGGCCCCGGGGAAGGCGAAGTGCCAGACGCCGAGGCCGTTGCGGGAGAGCACGTACGGCGTCCAGGCCAGCCAGCTCAGCGCGAACGCCAGCGTGAAGAACCAGGTCAGGGGGCGCCGGCGGATGCCGTCACGCAGGGGGTGGGAAGCGGGGTCGAGTGGCGTCTCGACGGTGGTGGTCGTCACCGCGGTGTCCCTTCGGCGGGGGCTGGTGTGATGCCTCCAGCACACCAGCGCCGCGCCCGCCGATCATTGCCGTGCGCGCCCCGAACCGCGGTACAGCAGGCTGTACTCACGCCTTCCTGCGGGCGTCCTCCAGGTAGTGCAGGACGGCCGCCACCCGCCGGTCCACCTGGTCGGTGGGGGCCAGGTCGAGCTTGGCGAAGATGCTGCGGATGTGCTTGTGGACGGCGCCGTCGGTGACGACGAGGCGTTCGGCGATGGCGCTGTTGCCGAGGCCCTCGGCCATCAGGGCGAGGACGTCCCGCTCGCGTGGGCTGAGGCGTTCGAGGCGGGTGTCCTGGCGGGAGCGGGTGAAGAGCTGGGCGACGACCTCGGGGTCGATGGCGGTGCCGCCGGCGGCCACCCGGTGCAGCGCGTCGAGGAACTCCTCGACCCGGCCGACGCGTTCCTTCAGCAGATAGCCGAGCCCGCTCACCCCGCCGGTGAGCAGTTCGGTCGCGAAGGACTGCTCGACGTAGGCGGACAGCACGAGGACGGCGAGGCCGGGGTGCCGGCGCCGGGCCTCGACGGCGGCGCGCACGCCCTCGTCGGTGTGCGTGGGCGGCATCCGTACGTCGAGGACGGCCACGTCGGGTTCGTGCGCGTCGATGGCGGCCAGCACCTCCTCGGCCGTGCCGGTCCTGGCCACCACGTCGAGGCCCTCCGCGCCCAGCAGCAGCGCGAGCCCCTCGCGCAGCAACGGGTCGTCCTCGGCCATCACGATCCGCATATCGGCAACTCGCTCGCTGGAGAAGGTGGTTCAGCGCCCGCAGGGCAGGTCCACGTCCAGGGTCGTGGGGCCGCCGGGCGGGCTGGTCACGCGGAGCGTACCGTCGTGCGCGGCCACGCGGCGGCGGATGCCGGTCAGTCCGGAGCCGCCGTTCTCGTCGGCGCCGCCCCGCCCGTCGTCCTCGATGGTCACCAGCAGCCGGCCGCCGCGGGAGCGCACGGTCACCGCGGCCCGGGAGGCACCGCTGTGCTTGGCGATGTTGGTCAGGGCCTCGGCGACGACGAAGTAGGCGGTGGCCTCCACGGAGGCGGCGCACCGCTCGGGTGCCTCGACGTCGGTGCGGCACGGCACGGCGCACTCCGCGGCCAGCCCGGCCAGGGCGCCGGCCAGACCGCGGTCGGAGAGCACCGGCGGCAGGATGCTGCGCGAGACCGAGCGCAGTTCGGCCAGGGCCTGTTCGGCGGCGGACTGGGCGCGTTCGAGGATCTCGTCGGCGCGGGCCGGGTCGCGGGCCACCTGGCGGCGGGCGGCGCCGAGCAGCACGGTGACGGTCACCAGCCGGTTCTGCGTGCCATCGTGCAACGACCGTTCGATACGCCGCAGTTCGGCGGCGTGGGCGTCCAGCGCGGCGGCCCGGGTGGCGGTCAGCTCCGCGACGCGCAGCGAGAGGTCGGTGCCGGGACCGGCCGCGAGCAGCAGGCGCCCGGGGCGGGCCTGGAGCCGTGCCATGCCGGGACCCAGCCCGAGGATGATCGCGATCCAGGCGACGCCGAGCAGGCTCACCGAGAGCGCCTCGGGCCATGAGCGGGCGGTGCCGAACCCGAGGGACGTGCTGGTCGCGTCGGCCGGTGCGAACGGCCACAGCAGCGGGAAGACGCTGTCGCGGACGGCGGCCACCGGCAGGAAGACGCCGAGCAGCCCCAGGAGCAGCCCGAGCGTGCCGTGCCGCAGCAGCCAGCGCAGCTCACGGCGGGTGGTGGCGTCGGCGAGGGCGAGCCGCAGCCGGGTGGGCGGTGGGTCCGGCGCGAGGACCTCGGGGCCCCGCCGGGAGAGCCGCTCCCGCTCCCGGCCGGCCAGCGCGTGCAGGGCGCGCACGGCGAGGGGCGCGGCGAGCAGGCCGGCGCCCAGCGGCGCGGTCACGGCGCAGACCGCCAGCAGCACCAGCAGGCCCAGCGCCAGGACGGCCGTGACGAGCCCGCCGACGAGCTCCCCGAGCGCCGCGCCGGCCGCGCGCAGGGCCCGTACGGCGATGCGCCGGAAGCCGTCGGGGTCGGTTCGGCTCACTGTCCGGGTCGTCATGCGCCCTCCGCTCGTGTCGGCGCGAACGACCTTACGGCCGGGGGAGGCCGCGGCGCAGTACAGCCTGCTGTACCTCGAATCGGGCGGCAGGCGGGATCGGCCGCGGGGGCCCGTGATCCCTAGCGTCGATGCACGTCAGCCCCGATCGTCCAAGGAGCCCCGGATGACGAACACCCCCTCCGCGTCCTCCCCCGTCAGCCGCGCCGACCTCGTGCGCGTCCTGCTCTGGCTGCTGCTGGTGGTCAGCGCGGTCGCCAACATGGCGGCCTCGTACGCCGGTTCCGGCCTCGGCGTGCACCTGGCGTGCGGCGCGGTCACCGCGCTGAGCGCGGCCGTCCTCGTCGTACGGCGGCTGCGGGGCCGTCGATGAGCGTCACCACGCTCGCGGTGCGCGCCCCGGCCATCGCGCTGAGTCACCTCACCAAGACCTACCCCGGGGGTGTACGGGCCCTGGACGACGTGTCCCTCACGGTCGCTCCCGGCACCTTCCTCGCCGTGATGGGGCCCTCGGGGTCGGGCAAAAGCACGCTGATGCACTGCGCCGCGGGGCTGGACACGCCGACCTCGGGCAGCGTCCGGATCGACGGCCGGGAGATCGCCGGGCTGAACGAGACCCGCCGGACCGAACTGCGCCGCGACCGCGTGGGGTTCGTCTTCCAGGCGTACAACCTGATCCCCTCGCTCAGCGTCGAGGACAACATCACGCTGCCGCTGCGGCTGGCGGGCCGCCGGCCCGACCGGGACTGGGTGGCGGGGCTGGTCGAACGGGTCGGGCTGGCCGGCCGGCTCGACCGGCGGCCCGCCGAGCTCTCCGGCGGGCAGCAGCAACGGGCGGCCGTCGTGCGGGCGTTGGCGGCGAAACCGGCCGTCGTGTTCGCCGACGAGCCGACCGGCGCGCTGGACCTGCGCAGCGCGCACGAGGTGCTGGAGCTGCTGCGCGGCCTGGTCGACGACCTGGGCCAGACCGTCGTCATGGTCACCCACGACCCCGCCGCCGCCTCCCGCGCCCACCGTGCCCTGGTGATGGCCGACGGCTCGGTCGTCGACGCCCTGGACGCCCCGACGGCACCGCAACTGGCGGAGCGGCTCGCCGTGTTGGGCGAGCGCTAGGCGCGGCGGACGCCGGCCCCCGTCAAGCCCGTCAGATCCGACAGATCCGACTGATCCGACAGAGAGGTCCCGGACCATGTTCCAGCTCGCCGTGCGTATGGCCGTCCACCGGATCACCGCGCTGCTCGCCGTGGTGTGCGCGGTGCTGGGGGGCGCGGCGCTGATCACCGCCACGGGGGTGCTGGCCGAGTCGGGGCTGCGTTCGACGGTGCCGCCGGGGCGGCTCGGCGGCGCGGACGTCGTCGTGGCCGCCGACCAGGAGTACCACCCGGGCGGTGATCTGCCCCTCGCCCTGCCCGAGCGCGCCCGCGTCCCCGCCCGGCTCGTCGGCCGGCTGGCCGGACTGCCGGGCGTGACCGCGGCGGTCGGGGACATCGGCTTCCCGGCGGCGCTGGTCGGCAGCGGCGGCCGCGTCCTGCCGACGGCCGACGACCCCGCGGCGGCCGGGCACGGCTGGTCCTCGACGGAGCTGCTGGCCCACCCGCGGGTGACGGGCCGGGCGCCGGCCGGGCCGGACGAGGTCGGCGTACCGTCCGGGACGGGCCTGGAGCCGGGTGACCGGGTCGAGGTCGTCGCGAACGGCCGCCCCGCCGCCCGCTACCGCGTCTCCGCCGTGGTCGACGCGCCGGGCGCCGGCGTCTACTTCGCCAACGCCACCGCCGTACGCCTGGCCGGTCGCGGCACGGACACGGTCGACCTGGTGGGCCTGCGGACCGCGCCCGGCGCCGAGCGGTGGGTCGCCGAGGCGGTGCGCAGCCGGGTGGCCGGAACCGGGCTGCGGGTGCGCACCGGCGCCGGGGTCGGGGAGTCGGTCTCGCCCGGCGTGGGTTCGGCCCGCGCGCTGCTGGTGCTGCTCGCCGGTTCGCTCTCCGGGATCGTGCTGCTGATCACCGGGTTCGTCACGGCGGGCGCGCTGGGCGTGTCGATCGCCGGGCAGCGCCGGGAGCTGGCACTGATGCGGGCGGTCGGCGCGACCCCGAAGCAGATCCGCCGGCTGGCCGCCGCGCAGTCCTCGGCCGTCGCCACCGTGGCCGTCGTACCCGGCGTGGCGCTCGGCTACCCGCTGGCCGGGCGGTTCCGCGAGCTGCTCGCCGACCGGGGCGTCCTGCCGCCCGAACTGCCGCTGACCGTCGGCCCGTTGCCCGCGCTGGCCACACTGGCGCTGCTCGCGGTGGTGGTGCAGGTGTCGGCCCGGTGCGCGGCCTGGCGGACCTCGCGGATGCCCGCCACCGAGGCGGTCGCCGAGTCACGCAGCGAACCGCGCCGGCCCTCGCCCGCCCGCACGCACGCCGGGCTGCTGCTGATGGCCGCCGCGAGCGTGCTGGGCGCGGTGCCCCTGTTCTCCCGCACGGTGCTCGGCGCCTCGGCGACCTCCATCGCCGGCATCCTCGCCGCGATCGGCCTCGCCCTGTCCGGCCCGGCGCTGGTGCGGTACGCCGGTGCGGCGGCCGTGCGCCGGCTGCGGCCCGGGGCCGCCGCACCGACCTGGCTGGCGCTGGCGAACGTACGGGCGTACGCGCTGCGGATCGCGGGCGTGGTCAGCCCGCTGGCCATGGCGGTCGTGTTCGTGCTGACGTACGCCCTCGCGCAGACCACCGTGCTGGCCGCCACCGCGCACGACACCCGCGCCGGCACCCTCGCCCGGTACCGGCTGAGCGCGCCGGCCCTGGGCGGGCTGCCCACGGACACGCGGGCGGCCGTGCGGGAGGTGCCGGGAGTGCGGGCGGTCGCGCCGGCCGGCACCACCACGGTGGTGTGGTCCTACCGGCAGTTCGGCGACACCGAGACCGAGGCCGACACCGCGATGATCCTCACCCCGGCCGCCACGGGCGTGCTCGACCCGGCGGTGCGGGAGGGCGGCCTGGACCGGCTGTCCGGGGACACGGTCGCCGTCAGCGGCGAGGTGGCGCGGACCCGGGACGCCGGGCTCGGGCACCGGGTGCGGCTGGTGCTCGGGGACGGCACGCGGGTCGAGGCCCGGGTGGTCGCCGTCTACGACCGCGGGCTCGGCTTCGGCCCGGTCGTCCTCTCCGCCGACCTGGCCGCCGGCCACACCACCTCGGCCCTGGACCAGAGCCTGCTGGTCCGCACGGACGGGACGGCGGCCACCGCGCACCGGCTGGCCGGACTGGCCGCCGCGCGCCCCGGTCTGACCCTGCGGGACGCCGGAGCGGCCGCCGGCCGGGGCACCCCGCCCGAGGTGTGGATCAACCTCGCCACCATCGTCGTCCTGCTCGGCTACCTGCTGCTCAGCATCGCCAACAAGCTGGTCGCCGCCACCGCCCAGCGCCGCACCGAGATCGCCGCGCTGCGCCTGGTCGGTACGACACCCCGCCAGATCCGCGCGATGATGCGCCGCGAGGCCGCGCTGGTCGCCGTCGCCGCGCTCACCGCGGGCCTGGTGCTCGCCGCCCTCCCCCTCGCCCTGCTGGGCCAGGGCTTCCTCGGCCACCCCTGGCCGGCGGGCCCCCTCTGGTTGCTGCCCGCCCTCGCGGTGACCGTGGCGGCGACGTCCTTCCTGACCGTCGAACTGCCCACCCGGCGGGCCCTGAGCACACCGCCCGCCGACGCGCTGCGGGCCTGCTGAGCGCGCCCGGCACGCGGTTCGCGTGCCGTCAGAGGGGCCGTGCCGCCCGTACGTAGGACAGCCAGGGCCGCACGTCCCCGGTCCCGCTCACCTCGAAGCCGGCGTCCGCGACGAGGGTGTCGAGCAGGTCGACGCGGTGGTGGGCCATGGCGTGGCACGTGGCGCCGTGCACCAGCAGACGGCCGAGCCGGTTCCTCGGCGGGCGGAACTCCGCGACCAGCAGCCGCCCGCCGGGACGCAGCACCCGGTACATCTCGCGCAGCGCCGCGGGGCGCAGTTCCTCCGGCAGGTGATGCAGCATCAGGCTGGTGACGACGGTGTCGAAGGAGGCGTCCGGCAGGTCGAGGGACTCGGCGGTGCCCTCCTGGTAGATGCAGGGGGCGCTGCCGGGGCGCGGCGCGCGGCGGCGGGCGTAGTCCAGGACCGGCCCCGAGGGGTCGACGCCGGTCACCGTGCCGTCCGGGCCGACGCGGGCGGCCATGTGCCGGGTCAGGTAGCCGGTGCCGCAGCCGACGTCCAGGACGCGGTCGCCCGGTGCGGCGCCGCTGAGCTCGGCGAGGCGGGTGAAGGCGCGGTGGCGGCGGCCGGCGAAGCAGACGTCGCCGAAGAGTTCGTAGGCGCGTGGGGTCGTGATGGTCACGCCGGGGGTGTCCGGGTGCGACCCGCCCTGCATGAGACGTCCGAGGGACATGGGCCCTCCTCCATAACTTAGTCGTGACTAAGTACCTGTCCCTAACTTAGTCGCGACTAAGAACCGTGGCAAGGGCGGCATAGGATGGGCGACGTGACCGAGTCCCGCCCGCGCACCCGCACCCGCCTGCCCGCCGCCGAACGGCGGGCGTCGATCCTGGCCGCGGCGACCGAGGTCTTCTCCGAGACCGGCTACCAGCGCGGCAAGGTCTCCGACATCGCCCGCCGGGTGGGAGTGACCGAACCGGTCGTCTTCCAGAACTTCGGCTCCAAGTCCGCGCTGTACCGCGCCGCCCTCGACCACGCCACCGACGCCGTCTCCGGGCTGCTGCACCGGGCCGCCGACGCCGGCCGGCCGGTGCCCGAGGTGCTGGCCGAGTTCCTCGACCCGGCCCACATGGACCGCTTCCACCGGCCCGGGGCGCACGGCTTCCTGTTCGCCGACGCCACCGCTCTGGCCCACGACCCGGAGCTCGGCGAGGCGCTGCGCCAGGTCCACCGGCACTTCGCGGACGCCCTCGCCGACCTGCTGCGGCGCGGCCAGGCGAGCGGTGACGTGCGCGCCGACGTCGAGCCGGGGACGGCGGCCTGGTGGCTGGTGTCGCTGCTCGCGGGCCGGGGGTTCCGCGCGGCCGTCGTACCGGACCGGGACGCGGTGGAGGCGGAGCTGACGCGGATGGCCCTGCGGGCGCTGCTGCCGGACGGAACGGCACCGGTTTCCTGACGGCGCGGGCGCGCGCGGCGGAGGGGGCATGCGGAGGGGGCATGACGAACCCCCGGGGCGTGGGCCCGGGGTGGTGGCGGCGACGGTGGCCGGTCCGGCACGGCCGGTCCGGCACCTGCGCGCGGCGGGTCCGGCCGTGCCGGGGTGAGAGGCGGCGGCCCGGCTCAGTCGCCGGCCGCGCCGGCGTCGCGCCGTCGACGGCGGAACGCGGCCAGGCTGGCCGCGACGATCAGGTGGGTGGTGGAGGAGACACCGGTGGCGGCGAGCGAGGCACCGCCCGCGACGAGTCCGGTGCCGGTACCGCTGAGGTAGTTCACGATCGTGTTCCTTGCTCGTGGTGGCAGGCTTGCGGTGTCCGGCTCTGGGAATGTGCCGTCATTTCCAGACGGAGACGCCGGTCGGGTACGACTTCACGACCGAGGAGCTGGGAGCTGGGAGCAGCGGCACGGGGGGCCATTCTTGTGGCGGCGGTTACGGCCCCGGAAGGGTGACCGCCCGGCGTGCGGAAGCGCGGGGGGAGAGCGAGGGAGCGGCGCGCGCGCCTTCACTGCCGGGGTTTAGCGCGCCCACCGCACGGAGGTTCGGCGGCTCACCGCGCCAGGTTTTGGCGACCCACCACGTGAAAGCTCGGCAGCCCACCACGCGGAGGTCTCGCGGCCCACCGCGCGGACGCTCGGCAGCCCACCACGCGGAGGTCTCGCGGCCCACCGCGCGGACGCTCGGCAGCCCACCACGCGGAGGTTTAGCAGCCCACCGCGTGAAAGCTCGGCAGCCCACCACGCGGAGGTTTAGCAGCCCACCGCGTGAAAGCTCGGCGGCCCACCACGCGGAGGTTTAGCAGCCCACCGCGTGAAAGCTCGGCGGCTCGCCGTGCGGACGTTCGGCGGCTCGCTCGTCGCTCTGAGGTTCGGTGGCTTGTCGCGCCGGGGTTTGGCGGGGGGTGCCATGTGACATATTACCGGGGTGGGGCGACTGACCTGCGATGTCGTGGTCGTCGGTGCCGGGATGGTCGGCGCCGCCTGTGCGCTGTACGCCGCCCGGGCGGGCCTGGACGTCGTCGTGGTGGACCGCGCCCCGGTCGCGGGCGGCACCACCGGCGCGGGCGAGGGCAACCTGCTCGTCTCCGACAAGGAACCGGGCCCCGAGCTCGAACTCGCCCTGCTCTCCGCCCGCTTGTGGGCCGAGCTGGCCGAGGAGCCGGATCTCGGGCCGTCGTTCGAGTACGAGGCGAAGGGCGGTCTCGTCGTCGCCGCCACGCCCGGCGACCTCACCGCGCTGAAGGCGCTCGCGGTCGGTCAACGGGCGGCCGGGGTAGAGGCGGTGAGCGTCGGTCACGAGGAACTCCGCGCGCTGGAGCCCCACTTGGCGCCCGGACTCGCAGGCGGTGTGCTCTACCCGCAGGACGCCCAGGTGATGCCCGCCCTCGCCGCCGCCCACCTGCTGCGCGCCTCGGGCGCCCGCCTGGCGACCGGCCCTGCCGTGACCGAGGTGCTGCGCACCCGAGGCGGCGCCGTCCGCGGCGTCCGCACCGACCGCGGCGCGATCCACGCCCCGGCCGTCGTGAACGCCGCCGGCACCTGGGGCGGCGAGCTCGCCGCGCACGCCGGCGTCACCCTCCCCGTCCGCCCCCGCCGCGGCTTCGTGCTGGTCACCGAACCGCTGCCGCGCCGCATCCGGCACAAGGTGTACGCCGCCGACTACGTGGCCGACGTCGCCAGCGACTCGGCGGCCCTGCGGACCTCGCCCGTCGTGGAGGGCACCGCGGCCGGGCCGGTGCTGATCGGGGCGAGCCGCGAACGCGTCGGTTTCGACCGCTCGTTGTCCCTGCCGGCCCTGCGGGCGCTGGCGGCCGGCGCGACCGGGCTGTTCCCGTTCCTGTCGGACGTCCGCGCGCTGCGCAGCTACGTGGGCTTCCGCCCGTACCTGCCGGACCACCTGCCCGCCATCGGCCCCGACCCGCGCGTCCCCGGCCTGCACCACGCCTGCGGTCACGAGGGCGCGGGCATCGGACTCGCCACCGGCACCGGGCAGTTGGTCGCCCAGGCGCTGAGCGGGAAGACGCCGGAGCTCGACCTGACGCCGTTCCGCCCCGACCGCTTCCCCGAGGAGGCCGCGTGAACCCCCTGGAACTGGCCGGGGCCCGCCCGGGCCCGGCGTTCACCGTCACCTTCGACGGGCGGGAGCTGACGGCGCTGCCCGGCCAGACCGTCGCGGCCGCGCTGTGGGCGGCGGGCGTGACCGCGTGGCGGACGACCAGGGTGCAGGCCCGTCCGCGCGGCGTCTTCTGCGGGATCGGCGTCTGCTTCGACTGCCTGGTCACCGTCAACGGCCGCCCGGGCCAACGGGCTTGCCTGGTCCCGGTGCGGCCTGGCGATGTGATCGGCACGCAGGAGGGGACGGGCCACGGTGACTGAACGCCCCCGCCTCGCGGTGATCGGCGCCGGGCCGGCCGGTCTCGCCGCCGCCCTCGCCGCCGCGGCCCACGGGGTGCGCGTCACCCTGGTCGACGCGGCGGAGCAGGCGGGCGGCCAGTTCCACCGGCAGCCGGCCCCGGCCCTGCGCGCCGCCCGCCCGCAGGCCCTGCACCACGACCGGCGCACCTGGGAACGCCTCCGGGACGGCCTGGCGGGAGGCGTGCGAACCGGTGCCATACGACATGTCGCGGGCCACCACGTGTGGCTGGTCGAGCGCCGGCAGCGGGGCTTCACCGTGCACGCCCTGCACGGCCCCGAGCAGGCGGAGCCCGCCGAGTTGCCCGCGGACGCCGTCCTGATCGCCACCGGCGGCTACGAGAGGGTGCTGCCCTTCCCCGGCTGGACCCTCCCCGGCGTGGTCACGGCGGGCGGGGCGCAGGCCCTGCTCAAGGGCGGGCTGGTGCTGCCCGGCCGCACGGCCGTCGTCGCCGGCACCGGGCCCCTGCTGCTGCCGGTCGCCACCGGCCTCGCGGCGGCCGGCGCACGGGTGGCGGCGCTGGTGGAGTCCGCCGACCCGCGCGCGTTCGCCCGCCGGGCCCGCGCACTGGCCGCCCAGCCCGCCAAGCTCGCCGAAGGGGCCGGTTACGGCGCCCGGTTGCTCCGGCACCGGGTCCGCACCCTCGTCCACCACACCGTGGTGGAGGCCCACGGCGAGGACCGGCTGACGGCCGTCACCGTCGCCGCGCTCGACTCCGCGGGCCGGGTGCGCCCGGGCACCCGGCGCCGGATCGCCTGCGACACGCTGGCCGTCGGGCACGGTCTGCTGCCGCACACCGATCTCGCCGAGGCCCTGGGCTGCCGGCTCGACGGGGTCGCGGTGCGCGTGGACGACGAACAGCGCACCGACGTGCCGGGCGTGTGGGCGGCGGGCGAGACCACCGGCGTCGGCGGCGCGGCGCTCGCCCTCGCCGAGGGGCACATCGCGGGGCGTTCGGCCGCCGCGCGGCTGGCCGGGGTCGAGCCGGACCCTTCCGCCTGGGCGGCGGCGGCACGACGGCGGGCGGGGCTGCGGCGGTTCCTCGCCGCGCTCGACGCGGTGTACGCGCCGCCCGCGCACTGGGCCGAGCAGGTCGGCGACGGGACGGTGGTGTGCCGGTGCGAGGAGGTCACCGCGGGGGCGGTCCGGCGGGCGGTGCGGGAGCTGGGCGCCGGGGACGCGCGGACCGTCAAGCTGCTGACGCGGGCCGGGATGGGCTGGTGCCAGGGGCGGATGTGCGGTCCGGCGGTGGCCGGGCTCGCCGGGTGCGCGGAGACGGCCGCGCGCAGGCCGTTCGCCCGGCCGGTGCCGCTCGGTGTGCTCGCCCGTGCCGGGGAGGAAGCGCACGACCGTCGGTAATGTGTCACACATCGGTTGGAGGATGCCCCTGATGACCACCACCCCGACGACCCGCCCCTGGCGGGGCGTTCTCGTCGCCACCGCGCTCCCCTTCGACGACGCCCTCCGCGTCGACTACGGCCGGTACGCCGAGCACTGCGCCTGGCTGGTCGACAACGGCTGCGACGGTGTGGTCCCCAACGGCTCCCTCGGCGAGTACCAGGTCCTCACGCCCGAGGAGCGCGCCAGGGTCGTCGAGACGGCCGTCGCCGCGGTCGGCGGGCAGCGCGTGATGCCGGGGGTGGCCGCGTACGGGTCCGCCGAGGCCCGCCGCTGGGCCGAGCAGGCCCGGGACGCGGGCTGCGCCGCCGTGATGCTGCTGCCGCCCAACGCCTACCGCGCCGACGAGCGTTCGGTGCTCGCGCACTACGCCGAGGTCGCCGGGGCGGGCGTGCCGGTGGTGGCGTACAACAACCCCGTCGACACCAAGGTCGACCTCGTGCCCGAGCTGCTCGCGAAGCTGCACGGCGAGGGGTACGTCCACGCGGTCAAGGAGTTCTCCGGCGATGTCCGCCGCGCCTACCAGCTGGCCGAACTCGTCCCGGAACTCGACTTGTTGATCGGCGCCGACGACGTGCTGCTGGAGCTGGCGCTGGCGGGCGCGAAGGGCTGGGTGGCCGGTTACCCCAACGCGCTGCCGGCCGCGACCGTCGAGCTGTACCGCGCGGCGGCCGGCGGCGACCTGGCCACCGCGAAGAAGCTGTACGAGCAGCTGCATCCCCTGCTGCGCTGGGACTCCAGGGTCGAGTTCGTACAGGCGATCAAGCTGTCCATGGACCTCGCCGGCCGCCACGGCGGCGCCTGCCGGCCACCGCGCGTGCCGTTGCGGCCCGAGCAGGAGGCGGTCGTGCGGGCGGCCACCGAGCGGGCCCTCGCGGCCGGACTGGCGTAGGCCGTGCGCAGCCGGCTCGTCCTGCACGCCGTCGACTCGCACACCGAGGGCATGCCGACCCGCGTGATCACCGGCGGCATCGGCACCATCCCCGGCGCGACGATGAACGAACGGCGCCTGTACTTCCGCGAACACCGCGACGACATCAAGCAGTTGCTGATGAACGAGCCGCGCGGTCACTCCGCGATGAGCGGCGCGATCCTCCAGCCGCCGAGCCGGCCCGACTGCGACTGGGGCGTCGTCTACATCGAGGTCTCCGGCTATCTGCCGATGTGCGGGCACGGCACCATCGGCGTGGCGACCGTGCTGGTGGAGACGGGCATGGTGGAGGTGGCCGAGCCGGTCACCACGATCCGTCTCGACACCCCGGCCGGCCTGGTGGTCGCCGAGGTCGCGGTGGCGGACGGCCGGGCCGAGCACGTCACCCTGCGCAACGTGCCGTCCTTCTCCGTCGCCCTCGACCGCAAGGCCACCCTGGCCGACGGGCGGACGGTGACATACGACATGGCGTACGGCGGCAACTTCTACGCCATCCTGCCGCTGACGGAGTTCGGGCTGCCGTTCGACCGCACCCGTAAGGACGACATCCTCGCCGCGGGCCTGTCCCTCATGGAGGCGATCAACGCCGAGGACGAACCCGTGCACCCCGAGGACCCGTCCATCCGCGGCTGCCACCACGTCCACCTGGTCGCCCCCGGCTCCACCGCCCGGCACTCGCGGCACGCGATGGCGATCCGCCCCGGCTGGTTCGACCGCTCCCCCTGCGGCACCGGCACCAGCGCCCGCATGGCCCAGCTGCACGCGCGCGGCGAACTTGCGCTGCGCACCGAGTTCGTGAACGAGTCCTTCATCGGCACCCGCTTCACCGGCCGCCTCCTCGGCACCACCGAGGTCGCCGGCCGCCCGGCCGTGCTGCCCAGCTTCACCGGCCGGGCGTGGATCACCGGCACCGCGCAGTACCTTCTGGATCCGACCGACCCGTTCCCGGCCGGCTTCGTCCTCTGAGCGCGGCCGGCCCCACCACCGGAGGCCGCAGCGGACGCCGGTGGCGCGTGACATCGCATACGAGGAGATCCGCCATGGCCGTCGCGCCCGACCTGCCCGTCCTGGGCGGCAAGAAGAGGAGCTACCGCGAGCGCGTCACCGACGCGCTGCGGGCCGCGCTGATCGCGGGCGAGCTGCTGCCGGGCGAGGTGTACTCGGCGCCGACGCTGGCCGCGCGCTTCGGGGTGTCCGCGACGCCGGTGCGCGAGGCCATGCTGGACCTGGCCAAGGAGGGCCTGGTCGACGCCGTTCCCAACAAGGGGTTCCGGGTCACCGAGGTCTCCGAGAAGCAGCTCGACGAGTACACCCACGTACGCGCCCTGATCGAGATCCCGACCGTGGTGGAGCTGGCCGGCAGCGCCGATCTCGTCTCCCTGGAGGCGCTGCGGCCGGCGGCCCGCGAGATCGTCACCGCCGCCGCGGCCGGCGACCTCGTCGCCTACGTCGAGGCCGACACCCGCTTCCACCTGGGTCTGCTCGCCCTGGCGGGCAACGCCCACCTCGTTCGGGTGGTGGCCGACCTGCGCGGCCGTTCCCGTCTGTACGGGCTCACGGCACTGGTGGAGACGGGCCGCCTGCTCGCCTCCGCCCAGGAGCACCTGGACCTCCTCGACGCCCTGGTCGCCCGGGACGAGAAGGCCGTACGCACGATCATGACCCGTCACCTCGGCCACGTGCGCGGTCTGTGGGCAGCCCACCGTCCGCCGACCGCGTGACAAGGGGGCGGGCCTCGCCGCGCACCGCCGCCCCCGGTCACCCCGCCTCCCGCGCCCCCACCCCCGACCGCCGCCAGATCTCCGTCGCCTCCGCCGCCGCTCCCGGGGCCGCCAGCAGCAACGGCTCGTCGTACGCGGGGCGTTCGGGTACGGCGACGGCGCCCGCCTCCGTGGCGATGAGCAGTGCCGGGAGGCCGTCGACGTGGTGGAACTCGCCGATCGCCGCCGCGGTCGCGCGGCCCGCCGCCACCTGGACCAGGGAGAGGGCCGTGGAGCCCATCACGCGCACCGTGCAGTGCCGGGCGGCGAGTTCGGCGAGGAGCGCGTCCATGCCGGGCCAGTGGGCGTGGGCCGCCCACTCGGTGAGGAAGGCGTGGCCGGTGAGGGTGGTGTGGTCGGCCGCGTGGACCGGCGTGCCGTCGAGCCGGGCCCCCGCGCCCCGGACCGCCGTGAACGTCTCGCCCCGCCAGGGGTCCGCCACCACGCCGAGCAGCGGGGTTCCGTCGGGCGCGGCCAGGCCCAGGGAGAAGGAGCACCAGCCCAGGCCGTGGGCGTAGTTGGTGGTGCCGTCGATCGGGTCGACGACCCAGTGCGGGGCGTCGGCGGCGCCCTTCGTGACGCCGTACTCCTCGCCGACGATCCCGTGCTCGGGGAAGGCCCGGCCGAGGACCTCGCGGACCTCCGCCTCCACGGCCTCGTCCGTGTCCGTGACGATGTCCGCGGGCGAGTCCTTCTCCCGTACGGCGTCCGGACGCGGTCGCCGGATCAGCTCCGCGGCCCGTTCCGCCAGCCCGACGGCGACCTCCAGTGCCCGCTCCAGGTCCACCCCGGTCCCGGCGTCCAGGTCATCCCGCGGCACAGCTTCTCACCAGTCCCTCCACGTCGTTGCTGATGAGCGCGTCCACGCCCCAGGAGAGCAGCTGCGCGCGGCGCGCCTCGCCGTCCACGGTCCAGCAGCTCACCAGCACCCCGCGCTCGTGCCAGGCCGCCACCCCGGCCTCGGAGAGGAAGAGGTGCTCGGGGTTGAAGTACTGCGGGCGGACGGCGGCCAGCACGTCCGGGCCCGGCGGCTCGGCGCCGTACCAGCTCAGGAACAGGGTGGCGTCCTCGTCCACGGCCCGCAGCGCCGCCATCGCCCGGGCCGCGCCGCAGAACATGGCCGGCCTGCCCGCCAGTTCGGCGTGGGCCGCCAGCGCCACCTCGGGGTCGCCGGTGTCCAGCAGCAGGGGGAGGTCGGTGGCCGTCAGGGCCTCGGCGAGGGTGGGGATCTCCGGGGCGTGGGCGCGCAGCTGGTTCAGGGTCAGGTCCGCGATCAGCTCGGCGCTGCCCCACAGCCGGCGCAGGTCGTCGTCGTGGTGCAGGACGACCACCCCGTCCGCCGTGCGCCGGAGATCCACCTCGATGGCGTCCGCCCCGGCCTTGTCGGCCAGCCGGACCGCCTCCAGGGTGTTCTCCACCGCGCCCCGCGGGTCGCCCCGGTGCGCCACCGCCAACACGCTCACGCCGCCTCCTCGTTGCCCGCGTACCACGTGGCGCGCGGGCGGTACCAGCACCACAGACGGCAGGCACAACGAACGGAAGAACTCCGCGGCTACGCCTTCTGGACAGTTGGTGTGCACCTCGTGCGGGGCGGGTGACGCCTCCGGTGTGCCCATACCCCCCAGGGGTACACTTCCGTCCATGGACGCCATCGGGCACGCTCTGTCCATCGCCGGATCGATGACCTGGGAGGTCACCTGGGCGCTGATCCTGGGCTTCGCCCTCTCGGCCGTCGTCCAGGCCGTCGTGCGCCGCTCCACGGTCGTCCGGCTGCTCGGCGACGACCGTCCGCGCACCCTCGCCCTGTCGGCCGGGCTGGGCGCGGCCTCCTCGTCGTGTTCGTACGCGGCCGTGGCGCTGGCGCGGTCGCTGTTCCGCAAGGGGGCGGACTTCACGGCGGCGATGGCCTTCGAGATCGCCTCCACCAACCTGGTGATCGAACTCGGCGTGATCATGGCCCTGTTGATGGGCTGGCAGTTCACCGCGGCGGAGTTCACCGGCGGTCCGGTGATGATCCTCGTCCTCGCGCTGCTGTTCCGTCTGTTCCTGCGCCGGCGGCTGCTGGAGGGGGCGCGGGAGCAGGCCGAGCGGGGGATCGCCGGGTCGATGGAGGGGCACGCGGCGATGGACATGTCGGTGGGTGGCGAGGGCGGGTTCCTGCGCCGACTGCTGTCCCGGGACGGGTTCACGTCCGTGGCGCACATCTTCGTCATGGAGTGGGCGGCGATCCTGCGGGACCTGGTGGCCGGGCTGCTGATCGCCGGGGCGATCGCGGCGTGGGTGCCGGACGACTTCTGGCGGTCGTTCTTCCTCCAGGACCACCCCCTCGCCGCGAAGGCGATCGGTCCGCTGGTCGGCCCGCTGGTGGCGATCGCGACGTTCGTCTGCTCGATCGGCAACGTGCCGCTGGCCGTCGTGCTGTGGAAGGGCGGCATCAGCTTCGGTGGGGTGATCGCCTTCATCTTCGCGGACCTGCTGATCCTGCCGATCCTCAACATCTACCGCAAGTACTACGGCGTCCGGATGGCCGCCTTCCTGCTGGTCACGTTCTTCGCCGCGATGGCCGTCGCCGGGTACGCCGTGGAGTTCGCCTTCGGCGGCCTGGGCCTGGTGCCCGACCAGGCGGACGCGCGCATCCCGGACTCCGGCATCACCTGGAACTACACGACCTGGCTCAACATCGCCTTCCTGCTGCCGGCCGCGGCCCTGCTGGTCCGCTTCCTGCGCACCGGCGGCCCCGGGATGCTCCGCATGATGGGCGGCTCCCCGGCGCAGGGCCACCCTCACCACTGACAGGCCCCCCGCACAGGGGGCGACGGCGGCGAAGGCGGCCCGGCGCTTCTTGACGCCGGTGGGAGCCGACGTGAGCTAGTTGGAGAAGTACAGGTACTTCCAGGAGCCGTACGTCGTGGTGTTGACGGTGTCGCCGGAGGAGCCGTTGACGTACACCGAGCGCATCCGCGCCCGGATGCCGGACTCGCCCGGGGCGCCCAGGCGCACCGCGGACTTGCCGTTCGAGGCGAGCGGGAAGTACTCGGAGCCGGTGGAGTACCAGGAGCCGTCGTAGTAGACCTGAAGGTCGAAGCGCTGCTGGCGGCCCGGGTAGTAGGTCATCGTGGTGGTGAGCACCGGGTCGGTGTTCTTGTGGAACCAGTAGTACGTGTGCGAGCCGATCTTGCCCGTCTTGTAGTGCTGGGAGACGGCGACGGAGATCTTCACCTTGGCGAAGGCCGTGGACTTGACCGTCTTGGGCGCGTAGCGGGCGTCGCCCTTGAAGACCGCGGAGACCTGCGTGTCCCGGGTCATGTCCACCCACGCGGAGATGTTGCCGTGGGAGTCGACCCTGCCGGCCTTGATCAGCTTCTTGGGCTTGTCGGCGCCGAACGGGTCGGCCCAGATCTCGACCGAGCGGTTCTTGTACGTGGTGCCGAGGTGCGCGGTGAACTTCACGTCCTTGCCGTACGCGTACACCTTGCCGTTGTTGTTCAGGCTCAGCGCGGTCGCGTGCCGGGAGACCTGCACCGCGTCGGAGCCGGTGGCCGCCGCATGGCCGGCGTCACCGGCGAAGGACACCTTGTAGGTGACCTTGCCGCCGGCCGGCGGGGTGTCGGTGAAGGAGAAGGTGCCGTCGGCCTTCGTGGTGACGGCGGGCAGCGCCTTGCCGTTCGGCGACTCCAGGTCCGTGCGGGTCACCGTCAGGGCGGTGCCGGCCGGCAGGAGCGTGCGGGAGGCCAGCTTGCCGGTGACGGTGAGCTTCTTGGCGCGCTCCGCGGTGGCGGGCGCCGACACCGTGAGGGTCGGCAGCTCCTTGGTGGGGGCCGTCAGCGCGCGCAGGGTGTAGGTGCCGAGGTCGTTCTCCGACACGGCGAACAGCCGGCTGCCGTCCGGCGCCCAGGCCAGCGCGCCGTCCACCAGGGTGTCGGCGCCGCTGCTGGTGCCGGTGTTGGGGAAGTCGTACTCCCGCACCGGCTTCTGCTCGCCGGGCTTGTAGATGTGGACGTCGGGCTCGTACCAGGAGAAGCTGCCGCCCGCGACGCTGCCGTCCGGCGCGATCCGTACGGCGTTGGGGTAGGCGTCGATCGGGTAGCCGGTCTGCTTGCTCAGGTCGGTGGCCGCGTACGCGCCGATGCCGTAGCCGTACTCCGGGGCGCCCCACGAGGTGAGCACCTCCTTGCCGTCCGGCGTCAGGTCGATCTGCTTCACGCCGGTGTCCATGCTGCCCTTGGTCCGCAGCGTGGCGCCGTCCGCCGTGACGTCGTACACCGCGAGGTCGCCGCCGTTGCCGGCGACCAGGACGCCCGGGACGGCCGGGTCGGCGGCCAGGAGCGTGTCGCCGCCGAAGAAGCCGACGTCCCCGCGCTGGGCGAGGTGGACGACGGGCTCGGCGCCGGAGACGTCCAGCGAGCCGAAGTCGGTGCCGTAGGAGAACCAGACGCGGCCGTCCACGATCTCCAGGTCGGCCGGCTCGGCCGAGCCCAGCGGGTAGCTGACGGCCGGCTGGGCCGTCTGCGTGTCGACGGCCACGATCCGGTCGTCGTTCCTGACGGCCGCGTACAGCAGCCCGGAGTCGGCGGACAGCGCCAGGCCCGTCACCCCGGGCAGCCCGGTGAGGGTCGTCTTCACGGCGCCCGAGTAGTCGGTGACGACGATCGTGCCGCTGGTCGGGTCGGAGACGTAGACCCGCTGGTGGACGCCGTCGACGACCATGTCGCCGACCGACTTCACCGACAGGACCCTGGCGGAGTCGGCCGCCGCCGGTCCCGCGGCGCCGACGGCGAGCGCCGCCGAGCCGAAGAGGACCGCGAACGCCGTCGCGGTCGAGATGCTGCGCATGCGCACAGTACTGATACCCCCACGAGGAAACCCGGTGGTCACCGGGCAGACGAGAGCGCCGCGCAACGCCCGGACGTGACCGCTCGACGGCGGCGACGCGCGGGGCGCGGCTGCGGCGTGAAGCCTATGTCATGCCTGTGACAGTTGGGAAAGGGTTTGCCGTACGGGGCTCGCCTGCGGGCTCAGTCGCCCTCGCCGCGCGGAAGCACCGTCACCCGGCGGAAGTTGCACAGCGCGGCCGAGGAGTCGCCGGAGGGGGAGCGGGTCTGGTGGGCCTTGAGGGCGACGCTGACCAGGCTGAGCAGCAGGTCGGCGTCGGCCTCGCAGTCGATGTGCACGGTCACCCAGCGCGAGCCCGGCACCAGGCGGATCGCGGTGGACTCGGCGAAGTCGAAGTGGAGCCGGTGGATCGCCGGATCGGTGAGATGGAGGTCCACATCGCGGTCCGAGTGGAAGTGCACGATCTCCTCGCGGGTGCTGCGCAGCGCGCGGCCCGTGCCGCAACTCGTCGGACACGGGCTGAGGTCGGGCCATGTCTCCAGCTGGGCCATGGCTCTCTGGACCGGGGTCATACGCCCATGGTGCGCCGATCACCGCACAGCCACCAGAGATTGAGGGATTCGTAACCCGTAGGAGACGCATGGGAGCGGCGCCGCCCATCCGGTCTCCACAGCAGCCCCACCGAAGTGACATGAATCGTTCACCATTCATCCACATGTGACGCCTCGCGCCGACAGCATCCGGCCATTGACTCTCCCCGCGCCGCCTGTGACCGGCGGCGCGGGGCGAACCGTTTCCTCCTGGGGGGCGCACGTGCTGTCCGCTCAACCGGACTCCGACAGACCGGAGTCCGACAGACCCGAAGCCCGACGGCCCGACGCGGCCCGGGGTCTCGGGGACCGGCTCTTCCGTCTCCAGCTGACGGCCACCGGCGTCGCGGTCCTCGCCGTGATGGCGGCCGTGGGGCTGTTCCTGCTGCTGAGGGCGGCTCAGGCGCTGCGCGCCGTGGGCGTCCTCGACTTCCTCACCACCGCCGAATGGCAGCCCGACGTCCACCGGTTCGGCATCGCCGCCGTCCTCACCGGCACCCTGCTGATCGCCGGGGTCGCCGTGGTGGTCTCGGTGCCGCTGGCCGTGGGCACCGCCCTGTTCATCTCCGACGTGGCCCCGCGCGGCCTGCGCCGCACGCTGGTCACCATGGTCGACCTGATGGCGGCCGTGCCGTCGGTGGTGTACGGGCTGTGGGGGCTGTTCTTCTTCCAGCAGCACGTCATCGGGCTCTCCCGCTGGCTGTCCGACTGGTTCGGCTGGATCCCGCCGTTCCGGGTCGACGGCACCCAGCCGGGTGAGCCGCTCGCCTCCACCAGCGTCTACACCGCCTCCACCTTCGTCGCCGGGCTCGTGGTCGCGCTGATGGTCGCGCCGATCCAGTGCTCGGTGATGCGCGAGGTGTTCACGCAGGCGCCGGCGGGCGAGCGGGAGGGCGCGTACGCGCTGGGCGCCACCCGCTGGGGGATGATCCGCACGGTCGTCCTGCCCTACGGCATGGGCGGGATCATCGGCGGCACGATGCTCGGGCTCGGGCGGGCGATGGGCGAGACGATCGCCGTCTACATGATCATCTCGCCGGTCTTCGTCATCCAGCCGCACCTCCTGCAGACCGGCTCCAACTCCGTCTCCTCCCTCATCGCCCTGCACTACGGCGATGCCTCCACCTTCGGGATGTCGGCGCTGATGGCGGCGGGCCTGGCGCTGTTCCTGCTCACCCTGGCGGTCAACTTCACCGCCTCCTCCATCGTGGCCCGCTCCCGGTCCGGCGCGCAGAGCGAGGCATGAGATGACCGTCGTGGAAGAGCTCACGCCGGCGACCGGCACGGTCGCCCCGCAACCGCCGGACCTCCCGCGCCGCATCGGCGGCGCCACCCGCTCCGGCGTCTTGTCCCTGCTCGGCGCGGCGACCTCCGGGATCTGCGTCGCCGTGCTCCTGTTCGGTGAACTGGCGCCGTTCTCGGGCCCGTTGGGCTTCGCCGTCACCGCGTACGCCGCCTTCCTCGCGGTCTACGCGGCGCTGACCGCCCTGGAGGAGGACGCGCAGGCGGTACGGGACCGGGTGATGACCGTCGTGCTGTGGACGGCGGCCCTGCTGCTGTTCAGCGCCCTCGCCTCGGTCGTCGGCTTCACCGCCTGGCGCGGCCGTGAGGCGCTGCCGCACGGCAACTTCTTCACCCAGGACATGCAGGCGGCGGGCCCGCTGGACCCGCTGACCCACGGCGGCATCGCGCACGCCATGCTCGGCACGCTGCTGATGATCACCATCGCGCTGACGATCACCGTGCCGCTGGGCCTGGCCTGCGCGGTGTACCTGAACCAGATCCCCGGCCGCTTCTCCCGTTTCGTCCGCACGATCGTGGAGGCGATGACCGCGCTGCCCTCGATCGTCGCCGGGCTGATGGTGTACGCGACCTGGATCCTCGGCCTCGGCCTGCAGAAGTCGGGGCTGGCCGCCGGGTTCGCGATCAGCGTGATGATGCTGCCGATCGTCGTCCGGGCGGCGGACGTCGTACTGCGCCTGGTGCCCGGCACGCTGACGGAGGCGGCCGAGGCCCTCGGCGCACCGCGCTGGCGGACGGTGTGGCACGTGGTCCTGCCGACGGCACGCTCCGGGCTGGCGACGGCGGTCATCCTCGGCACGGCGCGGGGCATCGGCGAGACGTCCCCCGTCCTCCTCACGGCGGGCTTCACGGCGGCCCTGAACGCCAACCCCACCGACGGCCCGATGATCTCCCTCCCCCTGGCCGTCTTCAACTTCGTCCGCTCCCCCGAGCCGACGATGATCGCGCGCGGCTTCGGCGCGGCGGCGGTCCTGATGGCCCTGGTCCTGGTCCTGTTCGCGATCGCGCGGGTGATCGGGGGGAGGGGGCCGGGCCACCAGAGCAGACGCCAGGCCCGCAGATCAGACCGCGCGTCCCGACGGGACAGGGAGAGGTACGCCGAGCTCAACGCCCTCAGGGGCGCGGGGAACTGCGCGACCGGCCACAACGAACCCGCACCCGACAACGGAGATCGTCACTGATGATCAACGCCCTCAGGCGGCTCGGCATCCTGGCCGCGCTCATAGGCATCCTCACCACAGCCACCCCCGCAAGCGCCGACACCTACACCCCCATCGCCGGCGCCGGCTCCACCTGGGCCGAGAACGCCGTCGACGAATGGCGCCGCGCGGTCAACCAGTACGGCATGCGCATCAGCTACGCCGGCACCGGTTCCTCCGACGGCCGCCGTCAGTTCCTCTCCGGCACCGTCGACTTCGCGGTCTCCGACATCCCCTTCCAGACCCACCCCACCGACGGCAGCGCGGCCGAGCGCCCGGCCACGGGGTCGTACGCCTACATGCCGATCGTCGCCGGCGGCACCGTCTTCATGTACCACCTCACCGTCAACGGCAAGCGCGTCACCAACCTCCGCCTCTCCGGAGACGTGGTGACGAAGATCTTCACGGGCTCCGTCAGGACCTGGGACGACCCGGCCATCAAGGCCGACAACCCCGGCCTGCAGCTCCCGCACCGCACCATCGTCCCCGTCGTCCGCTCCGACGGCTCCGGCTCCACCGCCCAGTTCACGATGTGGATGGCCAACCAGCACAAGGCGCTGTGGCAGGCGTACTGCGCCAAGGTCGGCCGCTCGGGCGCGTGCGGCCAGACCTCGTACTACCCCACCGTCTCCGGCATGATCGCCCAGTCCGGCGACCTCGGCGTCGCGGGCTACGTCGCGCAGAACTACGGCGAGGGCGCGATCGGTTACGTCAACTACTCCTACGCCCTCAACGCCCACTATCCGGTCGCCAAGGTCCTCAACCACGCGGGCTACTACACCGAGCCGACCCCGCAGAACGTGGCGGTCTCGCTGCTCAAGGCGAAGATCGACACCGACAAGAGCTCGCCGGACTACCTCACCCAGCAGCTCGACGGCGTCTACAACGACACCGACCGCCGCAACTACCCGCTCTCCAGCTACTCGTACATGATCCTGCCGCTGAAGGTGCAGGGCACCTTCACCAAGGCCAAGGGCAAGACGCTGGGCGCGTTCTCCTACTACTTCATGTGCCAGGGCCAGCAACAGGCCCCCGACCTGGGCTACTCGCCGCTGCCGATCAACCTGGTGCAGGCGGGCTTCGACCAGATCCGCCGCATCCCGGGCGTCCAGGCGCAGAACATCAACATCAGGAACTGCAACAACCCGACCTTCACCACCTCCGGCCGCAACAAGCTCGCCGAGACGGCCCCCTACCCGGCGGCCTGCGACAAGAAGGGCGCCGCGCCCTGCACCTCGGGCAGCGGCGGCGCCAAGTCCAGCTCCGGCAGCGGGGGTTCGGGCAGCGGCTCCGGCGGCGGCACCTCCGGCGGCTCCGGCACCGGCACGGCGGCCGGCGGCACCGGCAGCGCGGCCGGCGACGGCACCGGCTCCGGCGCCCGGCCCTCGGTCGACCCGGACACCGGCCAGACCGTCTCCCCCGACGGCACGGGCGACGGTGCCGCCGCCACCGCCGGCGGCACCGTCGCCCTCGCCCAGCCGGTCGCCGTGGCCGCCCGGCACGGCTGGACCGGCACGCAGACGCTGATGCTGCTGGCCGTCGTCCTGATCGCCGGCCTGATCCTGCTGCCCTCGCTCGTCTCCCGCCTGGTCGGCGGCCGTTCCTCGGACGGAGGCAAGTGATGACGCGCGTACGCCGGCTGCTGCTGCGGATCGCCGCCGGGGCCACCGTCGGCGCCCTCGCCGGCCTCGCGGTCGCCCAGGCCGCACCGCCGGCGACCGCCGCGAGCGCCGACTCCGCCGTCACCGTCCCGGGACGCGGCGAGTTCAAGGACATGAGGTTCACGGTCTCCCAGACCAGCCACCTCACCAGCCAGGCCGTCACGGTCTCCTGGACCGGCGGCACCCCGACCACCTTCGCGGGCACGCAGTTCGACACGGACTTCGTGCAGATCATGCAGTGCTGGGGCGACGACGACGGCACGGTCCCGTCCAACCCCGGCCCGCCGCGCACCCAGTGCCAGTACGGCGCCTCCCCGACCACCGACCGGGGCAGCTGGCCGGGCAACGACTACGACGACTCCCGCAAGGTCTTCTACAGCGCCGACCCCACCAACTACGGCCAGGACAACCGCTACGGAGCCGCCAACCCCAACGCTCCGGGCGAGGTCCCCTTCAAGTCGGTGGACGGCACGACGGTCACCACCAACACCCAGAACAACCCGTTCTTCAACCACAACACCACCAACGAGGTCGACTTCGCCCGCACCGGCGCCGACGGCACCGGCACGGAGTACTTCGAGGTGCAGACCGCCAACGAGGCCCCGCACCTCGGCTGCGGCGCCCCCGTCACCACCGACGGCGTCACCAGGCCGCGGGACTGCTGGCTGGTGATCGTGCCGCAGGGTCACCTCGACCTGGACGGCAGGCCGTACGCCGACACCAGCCAGGTCAACGCGGGCTCCCCCGTGTCCTCCACCAACTGGGCCAACCGGATCGCCATCCCGCTGCACTTCAACTCGGTCGGCGCCAACTGCTCCCTGGGCGCCGAGGAGCGCCCGACCACGGGCAGCGAACTGGCCGCGGACGTCATGACCAGCTGGCAGGCGGCCCTGTGCCCGAGCGGGACGGTGTACGGCTACACCGAGCTCGGCGAGCCCGACGCCCGCGCCCGGCTGAGCAACGACGGCTCCTCCGGACTGGCCCTCACCACACGGGCGTTGGGCGCCGACGCGAGTTCGGCCGCGCCCTCGGACACCACGACGTACGCGCCCGTCGCGCTCTCCGGGGCGGTCATCGGCTTCACCATCGAGCGAAGACCGCGCTCCGACGCACCCGACTCCGTCGACAAACTCGCCGGCACCAAGGTCCAGTCGATCCGGCTGACCCCGCGCCTGGTCGCCAAGCTGCTCACCGAGTCGTACCGCAACTCGCCCTGGGGCGCGGTGATCAACGGCACCGCCGCCAAGGGCTACGGCTGGGCGAAGAGCAACCCGGCCGGCCTGGCGAGCGACCCCGAGTTCACCGCCCTCAACCCGGAGTTCGCGTATCTGTCGGTCTCCGAGACGCCCGCCACCGACACCGACCTGATGACCTCCCTCGGCCACACGGACACCGCCCGCGCGCTGTGGCAGTGGATCGTCTCCGACAAGGAGGCCCGGCAGTTCCTGGCCGGCGTCCCCGACGACTACGGGATGCGGGTCAACCCGTACTACAGCACCAACGCCGACCTGAACCCGTCCGGCATCGCCTTCGACCCGTCGGCCCTGGACGACTACCCCAAGAGCGACCCCTGGTGCACGGTCCCGCCCGGCACCGGCGCCACGCTCCGGCAGTGCATGACCGACTTCCACCCGTACGTCGACAACATGCACGCCGGCGCCCTGCACACCCGGCGCACGGACACCCTGTGGAAGTCGAGCTGGGACGCGCTCGCCGACCCGCCCGCCTTCAAGAGCCCCGGCCCGCAGACCGTCGGCTCCCGCTTCGTCATCACCGTCACCGACGCGGCCTCGGCGGCCCGCTACGGCCTGCAGACCGCGCGGCTGCGCAACGCGGCGGGCACGTTCGTCGCCCCCACCACCGCGTCCCTGACCGCCGCCGCGAAGAGCGCCACCGGCAAGCCCGTCGCCGAGATCACCCCGGCCGGCGCGAAGGCCAAGGACGCCTACCCGCTGGCCCAGCTGGTGTACGCGGCGGTGCGCCCGGCCAAGCTGAAGAGCGACGCCCGCAAGGACTACGCGGCCCTGCTGCGGTACGCGGCGGGCAGCGGCCAGGTCAGCGGCGCCGACCCGGGCCGCCTGCCCGCCGGGTACGCCCCGCTGCCGGCGTCCCTGCGCGAGCGCACCGCCCGCGCCGCCCAGGCGCTGCTGCACTACACCGGCCCGACCGCCGACGCCTCCGGCGGCACCAGCAGCGGTGGCTCCGGCACCACCGGCACGGGTGCCGGCGGCGACGGGACGAGCGGTACGGCGGCCGGCGACGGCACGGGCCCCACGACCGCGCAGGCGAGCGCCACGCCGAGCGCGAGGGCGTCGTACGGCGGCGGGCAGGCCGTGCAGACCACGGCCGGCGGCGACACGCCCGCCGACCCGGCCAACCCGCTGCGCTACGCCGTCCCGGCCGGCGCGGCCCTCGGCGCCCTGGCCGGCGCGGGCGCCCCCTTCGCGGGCGGCAGCCGCCTGCGCCTGCCGCTGCGGCTGCCCCTGCCGGGCGGGCGCACGGTGACCCTCGTACCGGACGCCACGCTCCTCAGGCGGCTGCGCGGGCTGCTGACACGGGACCGGGGGTGAGGGCCGTGCCACGGGCCGGGACGCGCGCCGGGCCACCGGCGGGAGCCGGACCCGTGCACCGTCCGCCCGCCGGCGCGGGCCCCTGACCGGCCCGCACCCCTCGACCGAGCCGGTCCCCGCGGGGCCCGTGCTCCCACGAACGGCCGCCCGCCCCGAAAGGCAGTCGGGGCGGACGGCTCGCACCACCCTGCCAGATCCACCCCTTCGCACACTCACGGAGACCTCGATGCGCACAACGCGCTCCACGGCGGCCATGGTCGCCGCAGCCGTGGTGACCGGCGGCCTGGCCCTCGCCGGCCCGGCGCACGCCGATCCCACCCCCGCCGGGACCTTCCGCCAGCTGGTCGGCGTGGGTTCCGACACCACGCAGGACGTGCTCAACGCCCTCGCCGGCGACACCGTCAACGGCATCGGCTACTCCGCCACCGCCGTGAAGTCGGCCTCCGGCGCGGGCATCGCCTCCTACGACGCGATCGAGCCCGGCACCGGCTCGACCACGTCGGCCATCACCACCCGCAGCGGCGGCCCGTCCTTCCTGCGCCCGAACGGCTCCGGCAACGGCCGTATCGCCCTGACCAAGTCGCTGACGGGCGAGGCGTACCCGGACTCCTCCGGCGTCTCCATCAAGGGCCAGGTCGACTTCGCCCGCTCCTCCGGCGCCCCCTCCAACCAGGGCACCGCCCTCACCTACATCCCGATGGCGCGCGACGCCGTGGGCGTGGCGGTGCGCGGCTCGGGGCTGGACACGCTGACCGTGGACCAGCTGCACGACATCTACAACGGCACCCTCACCACGGTGAACGGCCAGACCGTGCACCCGAGGATCCCGCAGTCCGGCTCGGGCACCCGCAAGTTCTTCCTGAACGCGATCGGACTGAAGGACGCCGACCTCGCCCCGGGCGTCACGGTCGTCCAGGAGAACCAGGGCAACGCCGCCCTCACCGAGGACGGCGCGCTCGTGCCGTTCTCGGTCGGCAGCTGGATCGCCCAGAACAACGGCGTGGCCCCCGACTACAGCAAGTCCTCGGCGGCCGGCGGCGGTCACCTGGCGGCCATCCAGCTCCCGGGCGACACCGGCGGCGCGACCAGCCCGGTGACCACGGTCAACGGCAAGCTCACGCCCGTCGACGCCTACTACGAGAACTCCACCTTCGGCCGTGACGTCTACAACGTCGTGCCGACCCGGGCGGTGGACCCGACGAGCGTCTTCTTCGACAAGGACCTCTACGACGTCTTCGTCACCAGCGGCAGCCACACCGCCGAACTGGCCTCCGACGCGGCCGAGAAGGTCATCGCCTCCTTCGGCTTCGTCAACGAGTCCTACAACGGCTCCGTCAACCTCGCCAAGCACGCCAAGCAGGGCGGCCTGGAGGGCACGGGCTTCGACGTGAGCGTGCCGGCCGCGCCCGCCCTGAAGGCCACGCCGGGCGACAAGAGCCTGAAGCTGAGCTGGACCGCCCCGGCCGCGACCGCGCTGCCGCTGACGGACTACCGCGTCACGCTGTACGACGCGGACGGCGCCGTCGCCGCCGTCAAGGACGTGCCGGCCACCACCACGTCGGTCAGCTTCACCGGCCTCGCGATCGGCAAGTACTCCGCCACGGTCGCCGGCGCCAACCTCAGCGGCACCGGCGCGGCGGCGAACTGGGCCGGCACGGTCAAGTACAGGAGCACCACGACCGCGACCACCTCCACCACCGCCTACGGCAAGACCCCGAAGGTCGCCGTCACCGTCGCCGGCAGCCACGGCGTCGCCCCGACCGGCAAGGTCACCGTGAAGGAGGGCTCCACGGTCCTCGGCACCGGCACCCTGGACGGCTCCGGCAAGGTCACCGTCGCGCTGCCGAACCACCTCAAGGTCGCCACGCACGCGCTGACCGTGTCCTACCCCGGCACCAGCAAGCTGTACGCGTCCTCGACGAGCCTCAGCCTGAAGATCACCAAGGCGACGCCGACCGTCACCACCACGGCCCCCGCCTCGGTCAGCCACACCGCGCACGCCAAGGTCACCGTCAAGGTCACCGCGACCGGCACCACGCCCGGCGGCACGGTGAAGATCTACGAAGGCACCAAGCTGCTCGCCACCGGCACGCTGAGCGGCGGCAAGGTGACCCTCACCCTGCCGAAGCTGAGCAAGGGCAAGCACGTCCTGCACGCCTCCTACGCGGGCTCGTCCACGGTCAACGCCAAGTCCGGCGCCGACTTCACCATCAAGTCCACCTGATCACCCGGTCCCGGCGGCCGGGGAGATCCCTTGAGGGAGAGGTCTCCCCGGCCGTACGGCCATCCCCTCACCGACTCGCGAAGGAGGCGGGCCGCCGTGACGGTCGCCGTAACACTCACGCTCCCGCGCGTGCCGGGCGTCACCGCCGTCCGCCACCTCGCCCGGGGCGGTCTGCTGACCCTGGCCGCCCTGCTGCTCGGCATCACCGCACAGCTGCTGCTGGTCAGCGGCGTCCAGGAACACTCCGCGCAGCACGCCGCCTTCGACGACCTGCGCAATCAACTCGCCCTGGGCACCGCCCCGGTGGCGCAGACCGACGCGCAGGGCAGGCTGCTCGCGCCCGGCACGCCGGTCGCCCTCATCGACGTTCCCCGGCTGGGGCTGAGCCAGGTCGTCCTGGAGGGCACCGACTCCTCCGTCCTGACCGGCGGTCCCGGCCACCGCCGCGACACCCCGATGCCGGGCCAGGCGGGCACCAGCGTGCTCATGGGCCGCGCGGCGGCCTACGGCGGTCCCTTCGGGAGGCTGGGCTCGCTCGCCGCGGGCGACCGCTTCACCGTGACCACCGGCCAGGGCCGGGCGACCTACGAGGTGGCCGGCGTACGGCGGGCCGGCGACCCGGCGCCCGGCGCGCTCGCCGCCGGCAAGGGACGTCTGGTTCTGGTCACCGCCACCGGGCCGCGCTTCATGCCGTCCGGTGTCCTGCGGGTCGACGCCGACCTGGTCTCCGCCCCCTTCCAGACGCCGTCGGCGGTCATCCGGGCGGGCACGCTCCCGGACTCCGAGGAGCCGCTGGCCCGCCCGTCCGGCGTCCCCTGGCCGCTGGTGATGTGGCTGCAGGCGCTGCTGCTGGCCGCCGTCGCCGCCGTGTGGGCCTGGCACCGCTGGGGCCGGCACCAGACGTGGATCGTCTGCGCGCCGCTCGTCGCGGTGCTGGGCCTCCAGGTCGCCACCCGCACCACCGAACTCCTGCCGAACCTGCTGTGAGGTGTCCCAAGTGAGCGAATCAGTGACCGTCCCCGCCGTCGACCCCCTGACCGACACGGTGACCCTGCCACCGGCCGGCGCCGCCGCGCCCGCCACCCTGGAGGCCCGCGCCGTCTCGGCCTGGTTCGGCGGGCACCAGGTGCTCAGCCGGGTCTCGCTGACCATGCCGGCGGGCCGGGTCACCGCGCTCATCGGCCCCTCGGGCTGCGGCAAGTCGACGTTCCTGCGCACCCTCAACCGGATGCACGAGCTGATCCCGGCGGCCCGGTTCGGCGGCGAGGTGCTCTTCGAGGGCGAGGACGTCTACGCCCCGTCCTGGCGGCTGACGGACGCGCGCCGCCGTATCGGCATGGTCTTCCAGAAGCCCAACCCCTTCCCGGCGATGTCGATCTACGACAACGTGGTGGCGGGCCTGCGGCTGACCGGCACCCGGGCGGGCCGCCGCGAGAAGGACGAGCTGGTGGAGGAGTCGCTGACCCGCGCCGGCCTGTGGAAGGAGGTCCGCGACCGTCTGCGCAAGCCCGGCGGCGCGCTCTCCGGCGGCCAGCAGCAGCGCCTGTGCATCGCCCGCGCCCTGGCGGTACGCCCCCGGGTGCTGCTGATGGACGAGCCCTGCTCGGCGCTGGACCCCACCTCCACCCGGCGCGTGGAGGAGACGATCCAGGAGCTGGCCGGGCAGGTCACGGTCGTCATCGTCACCCACAACATGCAGCAGGCGGCCCGCGTCTCCCAGCAGTGCGCCTTCTTCCTGGCCGAGCAGGGCACCCCGGGCGGGATCGTCGAGGCGGGGCCCACGAGCGACGTCTTCGGCGCCCCGAGCGACCCGCGCACCGCGGACTACGTGGCGGGCCGCTTCGGCTGAGCGGCCGGACGGCCCGCCGCGCCCGACCTCCCGCTTCACGGCGTTTGGGGCGATAATCACCCCATGAGTACCGCGACGTTTGTCATGGCGGCCACGTCGATCGAGATTCGCAACGTGATCGTCGCCTTCGTCGGTGGCCTGATCATCGCTGGTGCCCTGATCTGGGCCTTCTGGTACGGCATGCG
The DNA here is from genome assembly GCF_054850255.1 of Streptomyces sp. 7R007. Classification (NCBI taxonomy): domain Bacteria; kingdom Bacillati; phylum Actinomycetota; class Actinomycetes; order Kitasatosporales; family Streptomycetaceae; genus Streptomyces; species Streptomyces sp. 7R007. Next base: position 58,102 of record NZ_JBTWMV010000010.1, read on the forward strand.
GGTGCGCGACCGGGAACTGCCGCGGCCCCTGCCCACCGAACAGCCCCACCTGCCCGACGGCGGTGCCGTCCGCGAGGCGCGCGAGGTGCGCGAACCGGACGAGGTGCCCGTGGACGGCGAGCGGCGGCTGATGCCCTACGAACTGCACCCCACGCCCAGCCGGACGGGAAAGGACCAGCGGCGCCGGCGCTGGATGCCCGGCTCCAGCGGCTCCTTCGGCAGCGGCGGCCTGGGACTGCGGTGAGCCGCGGGGCTCAGGCCATCCAGAAGAAGACCGCGGTCATCCGCTTCTCCTCCAGCGTGCGGCCGGTGTAACCGGTCGCGCTGTGCACGAGGTTGGCGTGGTAGAGGAGGAGACGGTTGTACTTGTGCGGGACCCGTACGTCCTCCTCGAAGTGGTCCCCGGGCACGAACCGCGTGCCGAGCGCCTCGACGAGGTTGTTGTGCGGGGCCTGCACGATGTTGCCGCCGAGCCGGCCGCCGGGCAGCGACTGGCGGTAGAAGGCGGTGCCGCAGTCCTTGGGGACGTCCGGGTTGAGGTAGAGCACGGCCGCGTACCGGCACAGCGCCCGCGAGTCGGTGTGCGGCCGGGGCTCGCTCTCCCCCTCGCCGACGACCTGGATGCAGTTGTGGTTGAGGGTGCCGCCGCCGGGCGCCTGCTGCACCCACAGCTCCTTCGCGCCGGTCGCCTTCTTCACCAGGCGTTCGACGCGGGCGAGTTCGGCGGGCTCCAGCCCCGGCATGGTGCGCAGGCCCGGCCAGGTCTCCGAGGTGTAGGGGTGGCCCTGGACCCAGTCGTCCTTGGCCAGGCAGCGGGCGCGTACGGCGTCCACGTCGGGCAGCACGTCGTCGAGGACCCAGTAGTCGCGGCCCTTGGTGGGCTTGCGGTAGGGCAGCACGGGAAGGGCCGCGGGCACCCTGGGGGCAGGCTGTGGGGGCATGCGGCGAATCTAGGTCAGGGGTTCGTCTCGACTCTCCCGTGAAGCGGTCAACGTTCCGTCAACTTGTCATGCCTCCTTCCAAGCCGCGGCACCCGAGACATGGCTCACACCGGCCACTTTTTACCAAATCAAAAGGTTCCCCGCCGGGCCGGGATCCGTACTCCCCACCGTCCGACCCCGCTGATCGCCGGCGGGGACCCCCGACCGGGCAGGAGGCACGGTGCGCTTTTCGCGGAACGCGACGGGAACGCTCTTCGTGGGCGGAGCCCTCAGTCTCACTCTCGCCGCTCTCGCCTACCCCTCGATGCTCGGGGTCAGCACCACCTCCAGCTCGGGGTCGCGGGTCATCGCGCAGACGCAGTGGGGACCGCTGACGGAGGCGGACCGGGACTTCGTGGTCAAGGTGCGGGCCGCGGGACTGTGGGAGTACCCCGTGGGGCAGCTGGGCCTGCAGAAGGGCCAGAGCGCCGCGGTGAAGACCGCCAGCAAGCACCTGATCGACGGGCACGCGGCGCTGGACGCCAGCTGCCGCAAGATCTCCACGATGCTCAACATCACGATCCCCAACCTGCCCAGCCCCCAGCAGCAGGGTTTCGTCAACACGCTCAAGGCGGACAGCGGCAAGCAGTTCGACACCGACTTCGCCAACATCCTGCGGGTGACGCACGGTTCGATCTTCAACACCATCGCGAAGATCCGCTCGACGACCGAGAACTCCGTGGTGCGGACCCTGGCCGACCAGGCCAACGCGACCGTGCTGGACCACATCACGGTCATGGAGCAGACCGGGCTGGTCAACTTCGACCAGGTCCTCTTCCAGGAGACGACCCCGCCGAAGCTGCCCGCCTCGGACCTGACCCCGCCGCCCCCGGCGGGGGGCCAGCCGCAGGTGGTGCTGACCCCGCCGGTGGACAGCACCACCCAGCCCCCGGTCCTGCCCGGCGAGAGCTCCAGCTCCGCCACCCCCAGTCCCAGCCCGACCGTGGGGTGATCGGCTTCACCGGGTCCGCTCAGCCGAGCCACACGGTGGTGTCGGTGTGCATCAGGCCGTCGTCGCCGAGCGGGGCGCTGCTCAGCAGCACCTCGCCGGGCGGCAGCGGAACGGGGGCCCCGGCCAGGTTCGTGACACACCGCCAGCCGTCCGAGCGGGCGAAGTGCAGCACGCCGTCCGGGGCCTCGGCCCACCGCAGCTCCTCGCCGGCCGACAGCTTGCGGCGCAGACGCAGCGCCCTGCGGTACAGCTCCAGCGTGGAACCGTCGGTGCCGTCCTGCGCCTCGACGGAGTACGCCCCGAAGCCGGCCGGCTGCGGCAGCCAGGCGCCGCCCGCGCCGAAGCCGTACGACGGACCCGTCCGCGTCCACGGCAGCGGCACCCGGCAGCCGTCGCGGCCCTTGCGGACGTGTCCCGTCTGCTCCCAGATCGGGTCCTGCAGCACCTCGGTGGGTAGGTCGGCGACCTCGGGCAGGCCCAGTTCCTCGCCCTGGTAGAGATACGACGACCCGGGCAGCGCCAGCATGAGCAGGGTCGCCGCGTGCGCCCGGCGCAGCCCGGCCTCCTCGTCCAGCGCGGGCGCGCGGCCGCCGGACAGCAGCCAGGCGTTCTCGTCGGTGCCCGGCGGCAGCATCAGCCGCGAGGTGTGGCGTACGACGTCGTGGTTGGAGAGCACCCAGGTGGCGGAGGCGCCGGCGGCGTGCGCGGTGCGCAGCGACTCGGTGATGACCCCCCGCAGTTCGTCGGCGTTCCAGCGGGCTTGCAGGTACTCGAAGTTGAAGGCCTGGCCCAGCTCGTCCGGGCGGGCGTAGCGGGCCCGGCGGGCGGCCGGCACCCAGGCCTCGGCGACGGCCATGCGGGGCGGGGAGTAGGCGTCGAGGAGGCGGCGCCAGTCGCGGTAGATCTCGTGGACCTCGTCGCGGTCCCAGTAGGGGTGGCTGCCCGGCTCCAGCAGGTCCAGGGCCTCCTCCGCGACGCCGGGCAGGTCGCCGAGGTCGCGCAGCGGCGGCTCCAGGTCCTTGGCGAGGGCGTGCGCGACGTCGACGCGGAAGCCGTCGACGCCCCGGTCGGCCCAGAACCGCAGGGTGGTGCGGAAGTCGGCGCGGACCTCCTCGTTCGCCCAGTTCAGGTCGGGCTGTTCGGGCGCGAACAGGTGCAGGTACCACTGCCCGTCCGGCACCCGGCGCCAGGCGCTGCCACCGAAGACGGACTGCCAGTCGGAGGGCGGGAGTTCGCCGTGCGCGCCACGGCCGTCGCGGAAGACGTAGCGCTCGCGCGCGGGCGAGCCGGGCCCGGCCGCGAGGGCCTCCTGGAACCAGACGTGGAGGTGCGAGGTGTGGTTGGGGACCAGGTCGACGACGACCTTCAGACCGAGCCGGTGCGCCTCGGCGACCAGGGCGTCGAAGTCGTCCAGCGTGCCCAGGCGCGGGTCGACGTCCCGGTGGTCGGCGACGTCGTAGCCGCCGTCGGCCAGTTCGGACGGGTAGAAGGGGCTCAGCCACAGGGCGTCGACGCCGAGGGCGGCCAGGTGGTTCAGCCGCTCGGTGACGCCCCTGAGGTCGCCGAGCCCGTCGCCGTCGGCGTCGGCGAAGCTGCGGGGGTAGACCTGGTAGACGACGGCCTGCCGCCACCAGTCGGGGTCCTTGGACGAGAGATCGGTGGGCAGGTCGGTTCGGGGGTCGTTTTGGTGCACGAAGAGAACTCTGTCCACCGGTCGCGCCGGACGAACCTCCCATCATCCGGAGCATCTGCCTCCGTCTGTGCCGGAACTGTGACGGCCGACCGAACTACCGGCGCGTCACCGCAGGTTGACAGCGTTCCGCGGCGGCATCCACGATGTGCGGACACTGTGGCCCGTGTGACCAATGGGACCAGTGTTTCTCAAGACCACTCACCCTTGTCCTGATGGGATACGCATGTCCATAGCGAGACGTGTCACCATGCGGCGCCTGCTGGGGACGGGCGCCGCGACGCTCGCCCTCTGCGCCGCCTCCGCCTCCGTCGCCTCGGCCAGTGACTGCCCCGGCGGCCAGGGCTGGGAGTCCGGTGGCAGCTACAAGCCCGGGACGGGCGCCGGCACGAAGACGGAGACCGACCGCTGCGAGTTCTCGCTCGACGGCGAGCACTTCTTCGCCTCGGTCAAGGTCGACGACCAGAACCTCAAGCCGTCGGACGACGGCAAGGTCCACGTCAAGGTCCGCACCGCGGGCGACGCGTCCACCTGCACCGCCTCCCTCGCCTCCTACCTGGCCCACGGCGCCACCTTCGCCACCTCCGGCCAGCAGGTCTTCCACGACTTCGACACGGTCACCGTCAAGGCCGGCCAGACCGACTCCCTCGACATCTCGGTGCCCGACCAGGGCTGCTTCGCGCAGGTCGACCTCTACCGCGGCGCGGTGAAGTACGACGGCAAGCTCGACGCCAAGGACGGCTTCGAGCACGGCGACCTGCCCGCCGGTCCCGACCACGCGGTCATCAAGGACAAGCTGATCGCGTCCTGGAACGGCGGCACGAAGGACTGCACGGCGACCGAGTCGCAGTCGCCGAGCCCGTCCGCGTCCGAGTCGACGCCGGCGTCCGGGACGTCCACCCCGCCGGCCACGGAGACGACCGCGCCGGCGACGGAGACGTCCACGCCGTCCTCGGAGACCTCCACGCCGTCGTCCTCGGAGTCGACGACCGCGCCCGCGGCCACCCCGAACGGCGGTGGCGGCGACCTCGCGGAGACCGGCGCGAGCAGCAGCACCCCGCTGATCGCGGGCGGCGCGGCGGTGCTCCTGGCGGGCGGCGCGGCGATCGTGCTGGCGTCCCGCCGGAAGCGTTCGACGCGCGCCTAGTTCACGTGCAGTGGGTGAGAAGGAGCCGCACCTCGTCGTCCACCACCCGGTAGCGCACGACCCGGCCCTCCTTCTCGCCCTCCACGACCCCCGCCGCCCGCAGCAGCCGCAAGGCCTGTGAGACGGCGGGGTCGTTCATGTCGGTGGCCAGGGCGAGGTCGGAGACGGCCATCGGGCCCGTGCGGTGCAGGGCCAGCAGCAGCGCGAGGCGTTTGGGGTCGCCGAGCAGGGCGAAGCGGTCGGCCCAGGTGCGCACGCGCGCCGCGTCGCCGATGGCGGCGATGGCGTCGCACACCCGGTGGCCGTCTATGGTGCGGCGGTCTGCGCGGTCGGCCGGGACGAGATGCATGGGGTCATCCTCGCAGGGCCGTATGTGATCTTGGATACCTGCGCAGGTGTGCAGCTATGCAGGAGTGCGGCCGGGCGCCTACGGTGGGCGGGCCGTGGTGTTCGGGAAGCCGGTGCGATGCCGGCGCGGCCCTCGCCACTGTGACCGGGGAGTCGTCCGGCGTGTCCCGCGAGGGACGGTCACTGGGTGCCTTGTGGCGCCCGGGAAGGCGGACGGACGACGCTCGACCCTCCCCCAAGCCAGGAGACCGGCCACGGCATCTCACGAAGTGATCCACGAGGTGCTGGAGCGTGACCGCATGACCGACCCTGCGTCCTTCCGCTGGCGACGCGAGGACACCGTCCGGACGGCCGGGCTGATGGCGGTGATCGCCCTGCTCCACGTCCTGGCCTTCGGCATCCTCTTCCTCCTCGTCGTGCCCGGCCACTACGAGGTCGGCTCCAAGACCTTCGGCATCGGACTCGGCGTCACCGCCTACACGCTGGGCATGCGGCACGCCTTCGACGCCGACCACATCGCCGCGATCGACAACACCACGCGCAAGCTGATGGCCGACGGCAAACGGCCGGTGTCGGTGGGGTTCTGGTTCGCGCTCGGCCACTCCAGCGTGGTCGTCGTGCTGGCGGCGATGATCGCGGGCGGCACGCAGCTGGCGGACCGGGTGATGGACGAGGACTCCCGGACCCACCAGGTGCTCGGCCTCATGGGTACGACGATCTCGGCCACGTTCCTGTACCTCGTCGCCGCCCTCAACCTGGTCGCCCTGGTCGGCATCCTGCGCGTCTTCCGGGCGATGCGGGCGGGGTCGTACGACGAGCGGGAACTCGAAGCGCACCTGGACTCCCGCGGGTTCATGAACCGCGTCCTCGGCCGCCTCACCCGCTCGATCACCCGTCCCGGCCAGATGTTCCCGCTGGGCTTCCTCTTCGGCCTCGGCTTCGACACGGCCACGGAGGTCACGCTGATGGTGATGGCCGGCTCGGGCGCGGCGGCGGGCCTGCCCTGGTACGGGGTCCTGTGCCTGCCCCTGCTGTTCGCCGCCGGCATGAGCCTGTTCGACACGCTGGACGGCACGTTCATGAACTTCGCCTACCAGTGGGCGTTCTCCAACCCGGTGCGCAAGGTCTTCTACAACCTGACCATCACGGGCCTGTCCATCGCCGTCGCCTTCTTCATCGCCACGATGGAACTCTTCGGCCTGGACCTGGGCAACGCCGGTTACATGGTCGTGGCCCTGTTCGTGCTGGTCTGGGCAGCGGCGGTGACGTACTGGCGCCTGGCCAAGGTCGAACAACGCTGGTCCCCCCAACCAGCGGACCCCCAGTAACCGACCCACCCCACACCCAACTCCCCACCCCTCACCCTCAGCCGCCACCGGCGAGAACCGCCCACGAGGGCCACCCGCACCCGACCCACGAAAGCCCCACCACCAGCCCCCGCCGTGTCCCGAGACCCGCCCCGCTCACCCGCAGCCGCCACCGGCGAGAACCCTCCACAAGGGCCACCCGCACCCGACCCACGAAAGCCCCACCACCAGCCCCCGCCGTGTCCCGAGACCCGCCGCGCTCACCCGCAGCCGCCACCGGCAAGAACCCTCCACGAGGGCCACCCGCACCAGGCCAGGAAAGTGGCGCGGGTGGGAAGGCTTTCAGGCGCCGGCCACGACGGACAGGTACAGTCCCACGAACCGGTCCACGTCCACATCCAACGCCACGTCCACCAGGGCCTGTTCGCGCTCGCCCTCGTGGATTTCCGACTCACCGGGCCGGATCCGCCGGTCCACGACCGTCTGCCCCCGCGTCACCCCGGGCGCGAGCGACACCTCCACCGGAAGCAACTCCGTGCGGATACCCCCCGGATCGGCCACCGCGCACACCGCCCCCGCGTCCCCCAGCCCACCCGCCTCCACGTCGTCCGTGACGTCCGGCGCCGACGGCCGGTGCGCGAGCAGTTCCCCGGCCAGCCGAGCCCCCGCCTCCGCGCTCCCCCGCAGCCGCCGCACGTCCGCCCCCGGCACCACCACCCGCCGGAACACGTCCAGCCCGTACATGGTGATCGACACCCCGGCCGTGAGCAGGATCGCCGCCGCCTCCGGATCGTGCCAGACGTTGAACTCGGCCACCGCCGTGGCGTTCCCGGCCCCCACCGCCCCGCCCATGAAGACGATCCGCTCGATGTTGCGCACCACCTCGGGGTGACTGCGCAGCAGCAGCGCGATGTTCGTCAGCGGCGCCGTGGGAACCAGCGTCACCGGCCACGGCGACCCGAGGATCTCGCGCCGCAGCAGCGTCACCGCGTCCAGCCCGCACGCGGTCCGCGTCGGCGCGGGCAGCCCCAGGTCGCCCATGCCGTCCGTGCCGTGCACGTGCCGTGCCGAGCGGGCGGGCTCGATCAGCGGCCGCTCGGCGCCCCGGCCGACGGGGATGTCCGGGGCACCGGCCTGCTCCAGCACGGTCAGCGTGTTGCGGACCACGCCGTCGACGTCCGTGTTGCCGGCGACACAGGTCACCGCCCGCAGGTCGAGCCCCGGGTGGCGGACGGCGAACAGCAGGGCGAGGGCGTCGTCGACTCCGGTGTCGCAGTCGATGATCACGGGGATGGGCCGGTCGGTCGTCATGGCGCGCGCTCCTTCCGCCGGGCCCCGCGGCGGACCCGGTGAGCGTGACCTTACGCAGCCGCCCACAGCCCGGCGCCACGCGCCGCGACCTGTGCACCGATCCGCTCCAGCAGCTCCACCACCGGCACCGCCCCGACCCGCCGCCCGCCCCGCAGCCGTACGTCGGCCCGTTCGTCCGCGGCCTCCCGTTCCCCGATCACCGCGAGGTACGGCACCAGCCGCGCCGCCCGGACCCGCGCGCCCAGGGTGCCCTCCTCGGCCCCGTACACCCGCGCCCGCAGCCCCCGCCCGGCCGCCGCTCCCGCCAGCTCCTCGGCCCGCTCCCGCTGGTGCTCCGACACCGGCAGCACCGCCAGCTGCACCGGTGCGAGCCAGGCCGGGAACGCCCCGCCGTGCACCTCGATCAGGTGGGCCACGGCCCGCTCCACGCTGCCGACGATGCTGCGGTGCACCATGACCGGCCGGTGTTTCGCCCCGTCGGCGCCGATGTAGTGCAGGTCGAAGCGTTCGGGCTGGTGGAAGTCGATCTGGACGGTGGAGAGGGTGGACTCGCGGCCGGCCGGGTCGGCGATCTGGACGTCGATCTTCGGCCCGTAGAACGCGGCCTCGCCCTCCCCCTCCTCGTACGCGACGCCGGACGCGGCCAGCACCTCCCGCAGCAGCGCGGTGGCCCGCCGCCACAGCCCGGGGTCGGCCACGTACTTGCCGCCCTCCCCCGGCAGGGACAGCCGGTGGCGGACCGCGCGGATGCCGAGGTCGGCGTAGGCGCGGCGGATCAGTTCCAGCGCCGCCCCGGCCTCCCGCACCGCCTGTTCCGGGGTGCAGAAGACGTGCGCGTCGTTGAGCTGGATCGCCCGCACCCGGGTGAGGCCGCCCAGCACGCCGGAGAGTTCGGCGCGGTACATCCCGCCCACCTCGGCGATCCGCAGCGGCAGTTCGCGGTGGCTGTGGGACCTCGACCGGTAGACCAGGGCGTGGTGGGGGCACAGGCTCGGGCGCAGGACGACCTCCTCGCCGCCCAGCCTCATCGGCGGGAACATGTCGTCGCCGTAGTGGTCCCAGTGGCCGGAGATCTCGTACAGCTCGCGTTTGCCCAGGACGGGCGAGTACACGTGCCGGTAGCCGGCGGCCCGCTCCAGGTCCCGTACGTACTCCTCCAGGGTGTGCCGTACGACGGCCCCGTCGGGCAGCCAGTAGGGCAGCCCGGCGCCCATCAGGGGGTCGGTGTCGAACAGGCCGAGTGCGCGGCCGAGGCGGCGGTGGTCGGGGACGGTCATGGTCGCTCTCCTTGCTGCGGGAGGCGAACGCCACGGACACGACGAAGCCCCGGGGCGTTCGCCCCGGGGCTGTCGACTGGTCGGCTGTCAGCGCGCCGGGACACTCTCCGGCGTCGTCGTGCACAAGGCGTGGGCGCGCTGCATGACAGGACCGTACGGCGCGGACGGGCGGTGGCGCCACGGGTTTTACGGCGGCGGGCGGGCGTAACCCGGACGGACCGGCGCGCTGGTGGAGCGCGTACGGCGGTGATCCCGTGGGAGACATGACCCGCGTCCTCGTCGTATCCCTCGCCGTCCTGCTGGCCGCGACCGCCTGCACGGGCCGGCCGGCCGCGAAGGCACCCGCGGTGCCCGCGACCACGTCCGCCTCCCCGGCCGCCCCGCCCTCGCCGCGCGCCCTGACCGCGGCGCAGGCCGAGGCCGCCCTGATCACCGCCGCCGACCTCGGCGAGCCCTGGACGCCCACCCAGGGCGCCGCGACCTGGCGGGACGGCGTCCTGAAGGCGACGACCGAGGTGCCGGACTGCCGGCACCTGCTCGACGCGCTCTACGCCGACGACCTGTTCGGTACCGGTGCCGGCGCGGGCGCCACCGCTCACGCCGTCACCGGTCTGGACGACGCCGTGGACCAGGCCCAGCTGCGCTACCAGGTGCTCGCGCTGCCGCCGGCGGAGGTGGACCGGACGCTGGAGTGGATGCGGACGCTGCCGGGCACGTGCGGCCGGTTCACGGCGGTCACCCAGCACGGGGCCGTCTGGGACGGGCAGGTGACTCAGGCGCGGCTGCCCGCGGTCGGGGACGCCCGTCAGGGCCTGCGGGTGTCGCTGGCCGGCGAGACGGAGGAGGGCGAGCCGGTCCTGCTCACGCTGGACGTCGTCGCGGTCCGGGCCGGCGACGACACCATCGCGCTCACCAACGGCGGCCTCGGGGACGTGTCGGCCGACGTGACGCAGGCCGCCGTGGAGACCGGTGTGCGGCGGCTGGCGGAGGTGCGCAGGCAGGGGCGCGTGCAGGTCTGAGCGCCGTCAGGCGGTCCGTTCCTCCTCGAACAGTTCCAGCGGATCGAGCCGCCGTTCGGCCAGGGCGCGGGCGACGGACGTCAGGGACAGCTGTTCCCTGTGGGCGTGGGCCGCCATCAGCTCCCGCGCCTCGGTGAGGGAGACGTCGGCCGTCTCCGCGACCAGGCCCTTGGCCAGTTCCACGGTCGCCTTCGCGGAGATCGCGGCCTGGAGCGAGGTCAGCAGGTCGTGCGGGCGCCTGCGCTGGACCGGCCAGTGGGTCAGGGTGAGCGCGGCGACGTCGCTCATGCCCTGCGCCACGGCGACGTCGGCGGGCGGCAGGGCCTCGCTGTGCCGGTTGGCCAGCGTCACCGCGCCGATCGGGCGGCTCTCCAGGCGCAGCGGCACCACGTGCACGGACTCGTACCCGGCGGCCAGCGCGTGCTCGGTGTACTCGGGCCAGCGACCGCCGGCGCGCAGGTCGTCCGCGGCCACGGGGTCGCCGCTGCGGTAGCAGTCGACGGACGGGCCCTGGTCCTTCTGCACCTGGAACAGGTCGAGACGGCTCAGTTCCTCCTCGGAGGCGGCCATGGCGCGCAACTCGCCCCGCGAGTCCGCCATCAGCACGCCGACGGCGTCCACCGCCAGCAGTTCCAGGCAGTGGTCGCCCAGCCGCGCGAACAGGTCGAGCGGGTCGAAGCGGGCGGCCAGCGTGTCCGCCAGGTCGACGAAGGCACGCGTCAACCGCAGCTCGCGGTTCATCCGATCCTCCTCAGAGCTGCACCCGGCACATCCGACGGCCGCGGCGCCGGAGAGTCGTCGTCAGTCACGATCGAACCTCTTCCTGTGCGAGACCACTTCCCGCGCCACCTCCAGCGCGGTGCGGTTCTCCGCGAACGCGTGGGCGCGCAGCCGGGCCAGCGCCTCGTCGGCACCGACCCCGAGCTGCGCCATGATCATGCCGATGGCCTGGTAGACCTCGTCGTGATCGGTGGCCAGACCGCTCAGCCAGGGTTCGTCTCCCTGAGGCCCATTGTCCTCCTGCCGGGGCAGCGCCATAAGGGCAATCGTCATCACGCTCGCCACCAGCAGGGCCGTGCGCACCTCCCGCTCGGTCAGCCCGCCGGGCGTGTCCCGGTACAGGTCGAGCGTGCCCACGCAGACGGCGTCGTTGCCCAGCGGCATCGAGTACACGGCCTGCACCCCGGCGGCCGTCGCCTGCTGGGCGAAGACCGGCCAGCGCCGCGCGTCAGGGCCGTCGGTCAGGTCGGAGGCGAGGACCGGGGCGCCGAACTCGGCGGCGTACACGCACGGCCCGTCGCCCAGGGTGGCCTGGATCTCGGACAGCCGGGCGGCCTCGTCGCTGCTGGCGCTGAGCTGCATCGGCATGCCGTCGCTGCGCAGGGACACGCTCGCGCCGACCACCGGCAGCAGCTTCACCGCCACCGTGCACAGCCGTCCCGGGACCTCGCGGAGTTCGGCACCCCGCACGCCCTCCGCGATGACGTCGCTGGCCCGCACCCGCTCGCGTTCGCGCTCCTCGCGGGCGTTGCGGCCGGACAGACGCGGATCGTCGCCCGAGTGCTCCCGGGGAAAGGCGTCGCGGTCGTCGCTGGGCCGCACGGCCACCGCCTCCTTCGATCGCAGCGCGGCCATTATCCTCCACGGGCCCCGGTACAAGCTCACCCGGAGCAGGGGTCGCGGCTCGTGGCGGGCTCGTCCGGGGCGCCGTCCGACTACCCGTGGCCCCGGGCCCGAAACGCCGCCGCGTCGGCGCCGCGAGCCGCGCCCCGCTCTTCCCACCACGGGGTGCGGCTCGCCACCGTCGGCCGTGGTGCGCGTCAGGCCGCGACAGCGCACGACGGCGATCCGCCGCGCCGTTCGCCGTCTGCCGTCTCCCTCCCCTCCCCCTCACGGACCCTCGTCCCCGTCTCCCGCGAGCCGACCGGGGCGTCTCCCGCCGCCCTGAGCGGGACGGGGACCTCCCTGGCGAGCGCGCGCTCCGGGGGCGCCCGCGCGCCCGCCGGGCGGCCACCGCCGAACACGGAGGCGGTGGCCGCCGCCCCTCACCTCTTCTCGTACGGGTCCGCCGGCTCGCGGACCTGGCGCACCGAGGTGGCGTCCAGGACCGGCGGCCAGGCGCCGTCCGTGCCCAGCCTGCCCTTGGGGTGCCAGGTGCCGGTGACGGTGACCCAGGTGTCGGCGGGCAGCGGGTCGGCGCCGCGGATCTCGACCTTGCTGGTGGTGGCGTCGGCGGCGCAGCAGGAGACCAGCAGGCGGGTGACGTACCAGGTGTCGCCGTCGCCGTGGGTGACGAAGCCGGTCATGCGGACGGTACGGCCCTTCAGGGAGTGCCCGCTGTCGTAGACCGCGCGGGAGCCGAACTCGCCGACGCCAATGTCCACCGGGTCCCCGGCCGGCAGCGCCGGGAAGGTCCCGACTCCCTGCGCGGCCTGCTGAGCGGCCTCGCGGGCGGCGCTGTAGGAGCCGAGGGCGGGGGGCGGGAAGAGCAGCAGGGCCAGGGCGGGCAGGGCGAGCAGCCAGGCGACACGAGGACCGTGCGCGTGCTCGTGACCGTGCCCCCGTTCGCCGAGGACGGCCCGTACCACCCCCAGCAGGACCAGCACCGCCCCCGAGGCGACCAGGTACGGCCGCAACCCGGCCTGCACATAGCGCAGGTACAGCGTGCTGAACAGCGAGATCCGCAGGAGCGCCGCACCCACCAGCACCAGCAGCAGCGCGGGCCCGTACCGCCTCACAGCGCCCACCATCCCACCAGCACGCTGCTCACCACGGCCACCACCCACGTGACCGAGGAGAACCGCACCGCGAACGACCGCCCGAAGGTGCCCGCCTGGAGGGCGATGAGCTTCAGGTCGACCATCGGCCCCACCACCATGAACGCCAGCCGCGCGACCGGCGGGAAACCGCTGAGCGAGGCCGCCACGAACGCGTCCGCCTCGCTGCACACGCACAGCACCACGGCCAGGACGGCGAGCAGCGGCACCGACAGCCAGGCGGAGCCGGTGAAGACGTCCAGGACGGACCGCGGCACGGCGATGTTGAAGGTGGCCGCGGCCGCCGCGCCCAGCACCAGGAACCCGCCGGCGTGCAGGAAGTCGTGCTGGAGCCCGGCGCCGAAGGCGCGCAGCCCCGAGGCCGCGGGTGCCTGCCGCTCGGGCAGCCGCAGCCACTCGCGCCGCCCGAACCGCGCCCACAGCCAGCCCATGACGACTGCCGTGGCGAGGGAGGCGAGCAGCCGGGCGAGGACCATCTTCGGCTGCCCGGGAAAGGCGATCGAGGTCGCCACCAGCACCACCGGGTTGATCGCGGGCGCCGACAGCAGGAAGGCGAGGGCGGCGGCCGGGGCGACCCCGCGCCGCATCAGGCTCCCGGCGACGGGCACGGAGGCGCACTCGCACCCCGGCAGCACCACGCCCGCGGCTCCCGCGACCGGCACGGCGAGCGCGGGACTGCGGGGCAGCAGCCGGGTGAAGACGCGCTCCGGCACGAAGGCGCCGATCGCCGCGGAGACGACCGTGCCGAGCAGCAGGAAGGGCACGCCCTGCACGGCGATGGCGGTGAAGACGGTCCACCAGGCGGCGACGGGCGGGGTGTAGAGGTCGAGCGCGAGCATCGGCCCGAGTACGGAGACGACGGTGGCGATGGCGGCCAGCGCGGCCCCGCCGAGCACCGCGTACACGAGGGCGCGCACGGCGAGCCGCAGCCCGTCGGCCACCGTCCGTCGATCTTCCACGCGCCCGTCCCGCTCGTCGCTCCCGTTCGTGCGAAGGCTAGCCGGACGGGGCTGTGAGCAGGCCCGGAATCCTCACAGAGGAGGCTGTGCGGGTGCCGGTCCGAGGGTGGTGGTGCCGGGGGCCGTACGGTGCCCGAGCCCGGTCCGGTAGGCGTCCAGGGCGGCCTCCACGCGTCCGGTGCGGCGGAACAGGTCGCCCAGCAGCCGGCACAGGTCGGCCAGGTCGCCGGCCGCGCCCGCCCGCTCCAGCAGGCTCAGCGCCCGTACGTAGTGCTCCTCGGCGGCCTCGGTGTCGTGGGCGTCGTCGGCGATGATGCCGAGCAGGCGGTGGGCGGCGGCGGAGTGCAGGGCGCCGCGTTCGGAGTGCAGGTCGCTGAGGACGTCGTGCAGCAGGGCGGCGGCCTGCTCCGACTCGCCGCGCCGGTGCAGGACGTCGGCGAGTTCGACGGCGACCTGACTGCTGTAGAGGGCGGCACGGCCGGCCGAGAGCATGTCGAGCGCGAGCCGCAACTCGCTTTCCGCGCGCTCCAGTTCGCCGTTCTGGGCGTAGACGTATCCGCGCATCCAGTGGCAGTTGGCGAGCTCGGTGCGCAGTTGCAGGGTGCGGTACAGCTCGGCGGCCTTGGCGAGCGAGGCGTCGGCCTCGGCGACGCGGCCCTCGGCGAGCAGGGTGCGGGCGACGGAGCGGTGCATGCGGGCGACGAGGGCGGGGTCGCCGGACTGGGGGGCGAGGGCGAGGGCGAACTCGGCGGCCTGGGCGGCCCGCGCCTGGGCGCCCATGTCCATGTAGGGCCCGATGATGCTGGCGTAGAGCAGCAGCAGGGCGTCGGGGTCGTGCAGGCCGCCCCGGTTGAGCTCGTCCAGGGTCGATTCCAGCAGGTAGACCGCGTACCGCAGCTCACCGGCGAGGTAGTGGGAGACGGCCCGGCCGCGCAGGGCGGGGACCCGGGCGGGCAGCGGGGCGTCGGCGACGGCCTTCTCGCTCTGCTCGAAGTACTGGCGGGCGGTGTCGAGTTCGCCCGTGTCGAGGGCGCACTCGCCGAGGCCGAGCAGGGCGACGGCCTGTACGTCGACCAGTTCGTGTTCCTCGGCCTCGGCGAGCAGCGCGGCGTACTGCCCGGCGGCGCGCTCGGCGTCACCGCCGGCGAGGGTGCGCTGCGCCTCCGTGAGCCTGAGGCGCAGGTCGGTGGCGAGATGCGCCGGACGTCCGGTGACCAGCTCCTCGTAGGCCACGCCGAGCCGCTGGGCGATGTGCCGCAGGGCGTCGTCGGAGGCGCGCACGCGGCCGGCCTCCAGGGTGGAGATGTAGGCGGGGGTGTAGGCGGGCTCCGCCAACTGTTTCTGCGTCAGCCCGCGTTCGGCCCTCAGCTGCTGGACTCTTCGCCCGATCGTCCCCGGATCGTCCCGCTCCGACACCGTCAACTCCCCCAGCCCCTCTTGCTGTTGAGCCTAGACTGCCCCTAGGTTAAGCGGCGTCTTAAGCGCGTTTAATACAACACTGTTGAAACGCTGTTGAGAGGTTGCCGTGCTCCGACACGTCTCCGAGCGTTACGCCAGAGGGTTCGGCGCAGCCGTCATCGCAGTCACCGCCCTGGTCCTGGCGGCGAACGCGGGTCCGGCGAGGGCGGCGGACACCCACCACGTCGACCGGACCCACCAGTCCCCCCACACCGCTCACGCGCCGAACACCATGTCCTTGCGCGAGTAACGTGCGGTCACCGCGCTGTCTCTTTCGCTGACCTGCCTGTTCGGCTTCGCTGACCTGCCTGTTCGGCCCATGCTAACGACGTGGACGGCTGTGGTCGGGGAAGATGCGGGGATGGCGGACCTGGGGGTGTGGTGGCGGGACTGGGTGGCCAACGGACCGGTGGGGGTGGTTGGTCTGGCCCTGGCCGTGGTGGCCTGGACGACGTGGCGATTCGTCCGGCGGCTGCCCGCCCAGGCGTCCGCCGACGACCTCGCGCGCAGCGTCCTCGCCGTCGAGTCCGAACAGCTGCGGCGCACCGGACCGACGCGACTGGACCCCCTGTTCACCGTCGAACCCGGAGGGGCTGCCGACGGACCCCGCCGCCGGGACATCGGCCGGCTGTACGAGGGCCTGCATCAACGGCGTCTGCTCATCCTCGGGGAGCCGGGCACCGGCAAGACGACGGTCGCCCGCTCGCTCGTCGTCTCCCTTCTGCGACGCCGCACTCAGGGCGACGAGCCCGTGCCCGTCCTCCTCGGCCTCTCCTCGTGGGACCCGGCCTCGCAGGAGATCGAGGCATGGTTCGTGTCACGCGTGGCGGGCCGTTACGGAATCCGCCCCGCCCATGTCCGTGAACTGGTGCTCAGGGGCCGCATTCTGCCGGTGCTCGACGGCCTGGACGAACTTCCGCCCGCCCAACGCGGCGCGGCGGAACGGGTGTTGCCGCGGTGGCTGAGCGGATTCCCCGGGTCCGTGGTCACCTGCCGTAGCGCGGAATACCCGGAGACGTCCCGGCTCTCTCTGGGGACGGCGGTGGAACTCCTCCCCCTCGGGCCGGACGACGTCACCCGGCATCTCTCGGAGGCCGACGCGCAGCGCTGGAGACCCGTCATCCAGGCGATCGGCGACGACCCGGACGGGTCCGTGGCCCAGGCGCTGTCCTCGCCGTGGCTCCTGTCCCTGGCCACCCAGGGCTACGCAGGAGACAGCAGCCGGAATCCGGCCGAACTGACGACCCTCCCCGACGCCCTCGCCGTACAGCAGCGCATCCTCGACACGGCCGACACCATCGCGAACATCGAGGGCTGGGGCACGGTCGGCAGAGACAACCTGGCGTTCCTCACCGACGCCATGGGACGCGAGAGCGACGGGCTGCTGCTGTGGTGGCGGATGGCGGAGAACTACGGTTCCCGGCGGGGTCCCTGGTACGCGTCCGCAGTGCTGCTGGCCGTCGCGGCGCTCGTCTCCCTGGCCGCCGCGCGGGATGCCGGAGCCCGCTTCCTGGTGCCGTACGCGACGGTCGTCGGCATCGTGCTCTCGTACGGGGGAGCCGCGCCGCTGCCGGCGCGCATCCGCGCGTCCGCCCCCCGGGGCTTGGCGGTCGGCGTTCTGACCTGGCAGCTCTCCCAGGTCTCCGGCCTGGTTCCGAGCATCCACGTCTTCTCGGCATCGAACCTGGCCGACCTCGGCTCGGCCGTGGTCCTCGGAGCCTTCCTCCTCTCACGGCCGAACGCCGTACCGGTACGCGGCGGCCGGGCCGGAGACCTTCGGACCGACCTGCTGGCCGGGCTCACGGCGTCCGGTGCCGCGGCGCTGCTGGTCCTCTCCCAGCTGCTGTTCCAGCCGGACCGGTACAGGCCGCCGTGGGGCGTCCCGGCGATCCTCGCCACGGCGGTCTTCGCGGCGACCCTGCTCTCCACCACCGCGTGGGCTCGCTTCCGGATCGCCCACCTCGCCCTCGTCGTCGACGGCGCACTGCCGCCGCGCCTCGGCCGTCTGCTGCGCCAGGCCGAGGAGCACGGCCTGCTCACCGCGGCCGACGGATACGGCTCCGGCTGCTACGCGTTCCGGCACGAACTGGTCCGCGAGACCCTCCTGGCCTACGGTCCGGACCGCCGGGCGTATGTCGACACGACGAAGCGATGCTGGCGGGAGATCCAGGAGGAAGTCCTCGGCCTTCCCGAGTCCGTCGCCTACGTCGCACGCACCGCGGACACGTCCTCGCCGACCACCGCGCCGGAGACGGAGCGCATCGCGCGGCTCGTGGACCAGGTGAGGACCGCCAAGCTCCGGGACGTGGCCGACAGGGGCTTCGACGCGTACCAGGTCTACCGCAAGGCCCGCGAGCGCATGAGCGCCGCGGTCAGGATGCCCTGGTGGGCCGGGCCCGTCCCGACCCGGGCGTACGCGGCTGCCGCGCTGACGGCCGGAGCCGTGGCGTTCGGAGCGATACACGTCATGGTCGGTACCGGCCTCGGTGCGCTGGTTCTGGAAGCGTTCCTCGGCATCGGCGGCCTGATCACGTACGTGGGTTTCGCGGACGTCCGCATCGCACGGCAGCGCCCCGGATCCAGACTCCCGTTCCTCTGCCGGTCCGCCGGGACGGTGGCCCTCTACCTCGCGGCCCCCTGGGCCCTCGCCCCGTTCGTCCCCCGGCGCCCCGCGATGGTGTCGGCCCTGGTCGCGGCCCCCCTCACCGTCCTCCTCCTCATCCTCTGGCTCTACGCCCGTCCCCACCCCGCCCGCGCCCGCGCCGCCCTCGACGACGTGCCCGCCGCGTGGCCCGATCTGCCGGAGCTGCGCAATCTCCGGGAAGCCGCCCTTCAGGCCCGGCAGTCCTGGCTGAACGCCGTGGCCCGGCAGGGGGTCATGCCGGAGATACGGGACCAGCTGGCCGTGGGCACGGGCGTGGGTACGGAGCCGCCGTTGCCCGGCATCGATCCGTCGCGGCTGACCGGCTCCCGGCGGTCGGACCAGTTCCTGAACACGGACGCCGCCGACGAGATCGAGTACCACCTCCGTTCGCTGGAGAGCGCGAGCATCGGAATCAGCGGTCAGCGCGGCGCGGGCAAGTCCAGTCTGATGCAGCGGTTCTGTACGCGGGGCCCGCTGTCCGCCGCCGACGACCTGCTCGTCCTCGTTCCGGCCCCCACCTCCTACGACCCCCGCGAGTTCCTGATCCACATGTTCGCGGAGGTCTGCCGCAGCATCACCGGCGAGGACTCCGCCGACGACGGGCGCCCGGGGCGCGACGCGACCCGGCGCCGGGCACTCGCCCTCCACGCCGGCGCCGCCGCGACCGCCCTCGCCGGTGTGCTTCTCCTGCTCGGCACGCTCCTGTGGCCGCACCTCACCTCCGCCACCCGCGCCCTGGCCGGGCACGTGCGCGTGCTGCTGATCACCGGCTCCGCCGTGCTCATCGCCGCCGGCGTCGTCTGGGCGCTGCTGCTGTCGTTGCGGGCGACCGGGCCCGGTCTGCGACGTGGCAGCGCCGAAGCCCTGGCCGCGCAGCATCTGCGCGCCCTCCACTACCAGTTGACCGTCACCCGCGGCCGCACCGCCCAACTCGCCCTGCCCGGCGGCCTCCAGGTCTCCGACGCGGGCCAGACCCAGCACACCCGGCAGGTCCTCACCCATCCCGAACTCGTCGCCCAGTTCCGCGCGTTCCTCGATGTCGTCGCGAGGGAGCGGAACCCCCGTCGGCAGGTCGTCATCGGCATCGACGAGCTCGACAAGCTCGGCAGCCCGCAGGAGGCCGAACGCTTCCTCAACGACCTCAAGGCCGTCTTCGGGGTCCGGGGCTGCCACTTCCTGGTGGCGGTGTCCGAGGACGCGCTCACCACGTTCGGCCGACAGGTCCTCGACGTCCGCACCGCGTTCGACAGCGCCCTGGACCGGGTGGTCGCCGTCCGGCCCCTCACCCTCGAACAGGCTCGCCGGCTGCTGGAGCTGCGGGGCGTCTGGCTGCCCGACCCCTACCTGTGGCTGTGTCAGGTGCTGTCCGGCGGGCTTCCCCGTGAGCTGCTGCGCGCCGTCACCAGCCTGGCCACCGAGCGGGCCCTGCGCGGGACGGTCGACATGCGGGCGCTGACGAGGAAGCTGATCGAGGACGACGCCCGGTCCGTCCTGTCCGCGCAGAGCCGTTACGCCGCCACGCTGACCGGCGCGGGCGGGCCCGCCGCGGCGCGCTGGATCGCCGACGTCTCGCAGGCGCCGGTGACGGCGGACGAGTGGGAGGTGCTCGTCTCCGCCGCGCCCCCGGACGTTCCCGGCGACTTCGCCGGCACGCGTGCCGTGTCCCAAGTGCGGGCTTATCTGGCCCTGGGGGCCACGCTGTTGCGGACGTTCACGGAGGGAGACGTGTCCCTGTATCTCGACTGGCTGCGCACCGCGGGTCCGGACCCGGTCGACCGCCTCGCCACGGCCCGCGCGATGCTCGCGACGGACCCCGAGGCCTCCTGGTCCGCCGTAACGCGCTACCGCTCCGAAACGCCGGGCCTGGCCCCCGTCCCCACGTAACCGACGAACAGGGAGAACGCCCCCGGCGACAGGGTGAGGGTTCCACGGGCGGGGTCCTTGGAGTCCCGCACGGCGACGAGGGCGGGGAGTTCGGCGACCTCGACGCAATCACCGCCGGTGTTTCCGCTGTACGAGGACTTACGCCAGTGCGCGTCCCTCAGGTCCCGGTGTATGCGCATAGCGTTCCTCCATCACGCGGGTGATCAGTGCCGCCGAATCCTCCACGGAGAGAGCCGACGCCTGCAAGTGAGCGTAACGAAGGGCAGCCTCCCTGACCGTGTCCGGGTTGGCCGTCATGTGCCCGGAGATCAGGTCCTCGGTGTAGACGAGGTCCGGGTGGTCGTCGAAGCGCAGAGCGTTGAACGAGCCGGCGAGGCTGGCGTGTTGTCCCGCTGAGAACGGCAGCACCTGGATGCGCACCCACTTGTGGTCCAGGAAGCTCAGCAGGTGGGCGAGCTGGTCCCGCATGACCCGAGGACCGCCGATTGGCCGCACGAGGGCCGCCTCGTCGAGGACGATCCACGTCAGCGGCGGCCGGTCCCTCATCAGGATGCGCTGGCGGTCCATCCGGGCGGCGACCAGCTCGTCCAGCTTGTCCGGCAAACCGGTGGCCAGCAGGGCGCGAGCGTACGCCTCCGTCTGCAAAAGCCCGTACACCAACTGGCACTGATACGTGGAGATGTACGTCGCCTTCGCCTCCATCTCCGCGTACGGCTGGAACCAGCTCGGCAACTGGCTGCGCAGTACCAGCCCCACCAGCCGTGAGAACGAGCCGTCCGTTCCGAACGCCGCGTCCAGCCGTTCCGCGAACTCCCGTTGCGGCACCTTCAAGGCCGTCTCGATCTGGCCGATCAGCGAGCCCGTGCAGAAGACGGCCGAGCCCAGTTCCTTCAGGGTCAGCCCCGCCTCCTCCCGCTTCCTCCGCAGCTCGGAGCCGAAGTAGTCCAACGGGGAGGCCGCGGGGTCCAGTTCACGCATGTGGGGCATGTACCGAGCGTAGTCAGACGACTCCGCTCGGGTGACCCGTATCGCGGAATCCGTTCGGCGAAAATCCCCTGTGAGTTTGGTAGAAAGCCCTTCCATCGCTCGCCGTGTGGGCCACTCTCCGACTGACCGGATGTCCGTGGACCGTCAACTGGAGCCCCGATGACCCGCAGCAGGACCCGCCGTCTCGCCCGAGCCGCCGCCGTCACGGGCAGCGTCACCGCCCTCACCCTCGCCCTGCCGTTCACCGCCTCCGCGGGCGTGCTGCAGAACCTGCCCGAGAACGCGACCGCGTTCGAGAAGAACTTCGAGCCGCTGTACGACTACGACACCGACAGCTGCTACCCGGCCGCCGCCATCGACCCCGGCGGCACGCTCAACGGCGGCCTCAAGCCCACCGGTTCGGTCACCGGCGACTGCCGCGACGGCCACCTCGGTCACGCCAACACCTACTCACGCTCCAAGTGCAACAACGGCTGGTGCGGGATCGTCTACGCCAGCTACTTCGAGAAGGACGAGGCCTCCCCCGGCATCGGCCACCGCCACGACTGGGAGTGCATCGTCGTCTGGGTCAGGGACGGCGCGTCCACCCCGTCGTACCTCTCGGCGTCCGCACACGGCGACTTCGACACCGAGGCGGTCGCCGACGTGCCGATGAGCGGTCAGCGGGTCGAGGTGGTCTACCACAAGGACGGTCTGAGCACCCACGCCTTCCGCTTCGCCAAGTGGGGCGAGACCCCCGAGAACGACACCGGCGCCTGGCACCAGGAGAACCTGCTCACCTGGGAGAACATGGCGTCCAACCTGCGCGACATCCTCAACGCCTCCGACTGGGGCGACGCCAACTTCCCGCTCCAGGACTCCAAGTTCGACGCCCACCTGGCCACCGCCCTGCCCAGCGGCATCGCCTTCGACCCGTACGCCTGACCGGTGCCCGGGCCTCCGCCACGCGTACGCTGCGGGGATGACCTCCGCCGCCGCCCGCACCGCCCTGGACCTCACCGCCGATCTGCCGGTCCCCGACCTGGAGGACCTCTACCGCGACCTGCACCGCCACCCCGAACTCTCGCTCCAGGAGCACCGCACCGCCGGCCGGCTGGCCGAGCGGTTGCGCGCCGCCGGGTACGAGACGGCCGAGGGCGTCGGCGGTACCGGGGTGGCCGGTGTGCTGCGCAACGGCGAGGGGCCGACCGTGCTGCTGCGGGCCGACATGGACGCGCTGCCGGTGCGGGAGGAGAGCGGACTGCCATACGCCTCCGAGACGGACGGCGTGATGCACGCCTGCGGGCACGACCTGCACGTCACCTGGCTCGCGGGCGCCGCCCGGGCGCTGGCGGAGGGACGGGAGACCTGGAGCGGCACCCTGCTGGTGGTGGGCCAGCCCGCCGAGGAGACCGGGCAGGGCGCCGAGCGGATGGTGGCGGACGGGCTGTACGAGCGGTTCGCGCGCCCGGACGTGCTGCTGGGCCAGCACGCGGCCCCCGGTCCGGTCGGCTTCTACGCGCACTCGCCGGGGCTGATCATGTCGGCGTCGACGGACGTCGACATCGTCGTGCACGGCCGGGGCGGGCACGGCTCGCGCCCCGAGACGACCGTCGACCCCGTCGTCACCGCCGCCCACCTCGTCACCCGCCTCCAGACCGTCGTCTCCCGCGAGATCGCCGCCAGCGAGTCCGCCGTCCTGACCGTCGGCCGCATCGAGGCGGGCACCCGGCACAACATCATCCCCGCCGAGGCCCGCATCGCCCTCAACCTGCGCACCCAGTCCGACGAGGTGCGCGAGCGGATGCTCGCCGCGATCCGCCGCATCGCCGCCGGCGAGGCCCTCGCCGCCGGGTGTCCCCGGGAGCCGGAGGTCACCGTCGGCGCCACCTTCCCGGTGACCGTGAACGACGCGGACACCGACCGCCGGGTGGCCGCCGTGCACGAGGAGGTGCTCGGGGCGGGCACCGTCCTGGACTTCGGGCCGGTGATGGGCAGCGAGGACTTCCCGCGGCTGGCGCGGGGCGGCATCCCGTACTCGTACTGGTTCGTCACCACCACCCCCGCCGCGGTGTGGGACGCGGCCGAGGGCGACGACCTGATGGAGAAGTTCCTGGCCGTCCCCAGCAACCACAGCCCCCACTTCGCCCCCGACCCCGCCACGATCGCCCCCGGCGTGCGGACGCTGGTCTCGGGCGCGCTCACCTGTCTGGCCTAGCCGGACAGGGCCTTGCGCAGGGCTTTGTCCAGGCTTCTGGCGAGGGTCTCGGCGTCCGGCGGGTGGGCGCTGAACAGCGCGCCGAGCTGGGCGGTGAGCGTCTGCGTGAAGGCCCCGTACAGCGGGGTGCGCGGGCGGGGGACCGCCTTCTTCAGGGCCGGGAGCAGGATGCCGCGCGCGTAGGCGGGGCGGCCGGCCTGGTCGCGGGGCATGCGGTCGGCGCTCTCGCCGGTGGGGGAGGCGGACGGGGTGCCGGTGGCGCAGCGCAGGTCGTCGTCCGTGTACGCCGACGCGCGGGTGGCCGCGAAGCCCGCGTCCAGCAGGCAGCGTTCGCTCTGCCTGCCGGTGAGGAAGGAGATCAGGTCGGCGGCGCCCTTCGCCTTGGTCGAGGACGCCGTCACCGCCAGGTTCTGCCCGCCGAGCACCGCCCGCCCGGGCAGCGGCGCCACGCCCAGCTGCCCGGGCGTGAGGGTCTGGAAGAGGGTGCGGTAGGCGTAGGGCCAGTGGCGCAGGAACGCGGTGCGTCCGTCGGCGAAGTCGCTCAGCGAGGCCGCCTCGTCGGAGTGCACGGCGTCCGGCAGCAGATACGACTGGTCGGTGCGCCGGCCCAGTTCCGCGACGCCCCGCGCCAACTCGTCCACGTCACCGGTGTAGTGGCCGTCGGCCGCGGTGAGCGAGAGCCCCGGGACCGCGGTCGCGAACGCCTCGACGGCGTTGACCGTCCGGCCCTCGTACCCGGCGAGCTGGGTGGTCCAGCCCTTCTCGTACCCCTCGGGCTGGTGGTCGTTCACCGCGCTCATCAGCGAGTCCAGGCTGGTCCAGTCGAGGTCCACGGCGCTCAGGTCGGTCTGCTGGACGCCCGCCGCCCGCAGCCAGTCGCGCCGGTAGTAGAGCAGGCCGACGTCGCTGTTGAAGGGCACGGCATAGAGGTGTCCGTCCCACCGCGCGGTGTCCGCGACCGACTTGACGACGTCGCCGTCGATCATGCCGTCCGGCAGCGGCCGTACGAGATGCGCGGCGGCGAACTCCGGCACCCACGTCACGTCGAGGTTGACCACGTCGTAGGACGCCCCGCCCGACTGGAGCGCCCCGAGGAGCTGGCTGCGCTGTTCGTCCGCGCTGCCGGAGAGTTCGACCAGGCGGGCGTGGTAGCCGGTGTGCCGGCTGTCCTGGCGCCGGTTCCAGGCGTCGATGAGCTGCTGGCGCACCCCGTCCTTGCCGGTGACGTCCCGGCCGCTGGCGACCACGATGTCCCCGGGCACCTCCCGCGCGGACGGCCCGTGCCCGCCGCCCGTGCACGCGGCCAGCACCAGCAGCACCGTCAGGGCCGCGATCCGCCGCAGCGGCCGTACGGTCATCAGTCCTCCCCCGTCCCGGTGCGCGCCACCTCGTCCGCCAGGCCCGTGCCGAGGTCGTCGTCGGCGTCCAGGCAGCGCCCGCCGCTCGCGCCGGAGACGCCGGCGTCCGGCCGGCCCCGGTCGCAGCCGCCGCCGACCAGGGACACCATGGTCACCGGCACCTTCACCGACCGGGCCCGCGCCAGCACCTGCCGCAGGGCGGCGCCGGTCAGCCGGGAGTCGTCCTCGTCGTCGGTGACGTACACGACCAGCTGCGGGCGGTCGTCGTCGGCGCCGCGGTGGGCCATGTCGTCGAGCGCGGCGAGCAGCGCGGCGTGCGGGTCGGCCTCGGCGTCCCGGACCTTCGCACCGCCGTCGATGGTGCTCTCGGCCTCCGGCCTGCGGTGCTGCCCGAACTCCAGCAGCACCGTGTACGGCCGTCCCGAGGTGCCGGCGACCGCCCACACGCCGTACTCGTCCTGGGGGCCGAGCCCGCCCAGCGACTGCTTCAGCAGCCCGGGGCCGCCGCTCGGGCCCTGCCACAGGCCCGCCATGGAGCCGGAGCTGTCCAGCAGGAACAGCACCCGGCCGGGCCCGTGCGCGCCCCGGTACTCCTTCAGCGCCGTGTCCATCGCCTCCCGTCCGGCCGGGCGGAAGGGCTGCGACAGGATCCGGCGCACGCCGTCGCCGACGTCGTCCTCGTCCAGCAGGTCCCGCCGGCCCGTCGCGGCCCGGAAACCGTCGCGGGCGAACACCTTCCGGCCGCCCTCGCCGGCGAGCCAGGCGTGGAAGCGGTCGGCCGCGTCCTCCCGCGCGCCCTCGTCCCGGTCGGCGTCCGCCCAGCGGACCCGCACGAAGGTGGGCTCGATGCCGGGCACGTCGTCCGCGTACTCCGCGAGCCGCGGGGTGCGCGTCGTACGGTCGCAGCCCACGCCCGTCTTCAGCAGGAACTCCGGCACGAGGGCGGCGGTGCGCTGGTCCACGGCGTCGTCGTCGGGCAGCGTGCACAGCAGGTCGGCGGCGGTGCGGGCGGGCGGCCCCGGCTGGGCGGCCTCGCGTTCGGCGCGGGCGCCCGCGGTGCCGTACAGGCCGGTGGTGGCCAGCAGCGCGGCGTCCGTGAACTCCGGGTCGGGGCGGCGCACTTCGGCCTCCTTGTCGCGCCGGCGCAGGTCCTCCAGCAGCCGGGCCAGGGTCGGCGCGGTGCGCTCGGCCTGCGAGGCGCCGGCGATGTTCTGCGGCACGGCCAGCACGACGGGCGAGTAGGCGAGCGGGTGGGCGTCCGACTGGAGCCGGGCCACCGCGCCGCTGTCCTGGACGTGGGTGACCCGCTGGACGTCGGCGGGGGAGGCCGGGATCCACACGTCCGGCTGCGGGCCGATGTCGCGCTGCGGGTTGGTGTCCTCGTCCCGCGGCTCCCGCCACGCCTCGGTCTGCCGGCCCAGGGCGTCGACCGCGTCGGCGGCACCGGCGCTGTAGACGGTGATGCCGGTGCGCCGGCAGCCGTCGCCGTCCCGGTTGGCGTCCGACGTCAGGTACGCGTCGGCCGCCGACGTCACCGTCGGCTCCAGGTCCGGGTCGGTGAGCACGCGCAGCTCCAGCGGCGGGGCGCAGGTGGTGTGGGAGGCGAGCAGGGCGGACAGCCCGCAGGAGCCGAGGCCGGTGGCGAGGACGGCCAGCAGCAGGCCGAAGAGCACGGTCCGGTGCAGGGCGCGCAGGAGGCGGAGCACGGCGGCGCGGGCACGCCGCAGCGCCTCCCGCAGCCGCAGCCTCTCCCGGAGCCGCCGGGGCGGGGGCGGAGGCGGCGGGGGCGGCGGGGGCGCCGGGCGGGGAAGCGCCGCGGCCAGCAGGACGTCCTCCCCCGGCTCGGCCCTGCTCAGCGGCTCCCACGGCAGGCCGCGCACGGTCCTCAGCCGGGCCGCCCGCATCCGCTCCCGCAACCGCTCCGCGAGCTCGCCGAACCACAACTCGCCCGTCCCGGCCCGGGGTTCCTCCTCAAGGAGCCGGGCGAGCAGCGCGGTGAACGGCGTCGGCGTGTCCGGATCGCCCGCGTCGATGCGGTGGTTGGCCTGCACGCTCGTCAGCAGCAGCGTCCGCCGCCGGTCCGGGTCGGGGAAGCGCTCCCAGATCCAGGCCGCGTTGCCCGCGAAGCAGCAGTCGAGCACCACCACGATCCGCTCGGCCCGGCTGGCGCCCAGCATGCCCAGGACGGTGGTGAACATCTCGGCGCCCGGGAACACGCCCGTCTCGGCGCCCGCGTACACCCCGGCGCCCCGCAGTTGCAGGAACAGCTCGTCGGCCGCGCTGGGGATCGCGCCGTGCCCGGCGAAGTACACCAGCAGCAGCCCCTCGGCCTCCTCGATCACCGGGTGCAGGGCCTGCTCGAACTCCTTGGTGTGCGGCGAGTGCAGCACGGTGACCTCGTCGGCGGCGAACACCCCCGCGCGCGGCAGGACCTCACCGAGCCGGTCCAGGTTGTGCTTGACGGCGGGCAGGTCGCCCGGGACGCCGTGCGGGGGCTCCGTGTGGTCGTACTCGGACACACCGACGAGCAACGCCCGGTTCGCCTTCCCCCGCGGGTCGACTCGGCTCACGGGGTTACCTGTCGTCGGGGCCCACACCGTCGACGTCGGCGTCCGGCGGTTCTCCGTCCTCCACCTCCCGGCGGTTGTCCCGCCAGGCCTGTACGGCCAGCCGGACGGCCGGCACGAGTTCCTTGAACGCGGCGGAGGCGCCCGCGCCGATCAGCGCGACGACGATCTCCGAGCCGAAGCCCATCGGCGTGCCCGGCTCACCGTCCCTGCGGCCGCGCACCTCGATCCTGAGTTCCCCGCGCCGGGCCCAGTGATCGAGCGGTTCCTCCCGCTCCAGCCACTTCTTCAGAGCGCCGACATCGCTCTCCCCGGCCGTGCGGTCCAGCCGTACGCGGATCTCCTGGTTGGCCACTCCATCCCCCTCAGCCATAACTCACCATCATGGCACCGGATTTGTCCGGTAGGGGAGAGCCGGTTCAGCCTTGTGTCTGCAACTGCCGCAGCTGCCGCTGCACATGGTCGAGCGCGCCCTGCCGCCGGCCGGGCACACGGGCCCGCAACTCCGCGAGCGCGGCGCCCAGTTCGCGGGCCGGGCGGGTGTCGCGGATCTGCCCCCACTGGTGGTGCGCCCGGTCCACGGCGGCCTCGACGGCCGGGGTGTCCGCCGGCTGCCCCGCCGCCAGCCGGGCACCGGCCACCGCCAGCCAGGTCCGGCAGCTGCGCACCGGGTCCCCCGCCAGCATCGCGAGGTCGGCCCGCACCTCGGCCCAGTGCAGGGCCTCTTCGGACCCCGGCCCGAAGGCGCGGACGGCGGCCTGCTCGTGCCGGGCGGCGAGGAGGTCGGCGTCGGGGTGGCGGCCGGCGCGGACGGCGGCGGAGATGACGTCGTGGGGGTCGCCGGGCGGCGGCCCCGGAGCCGTGAGCACCAGCCCCGCGGGCTCCTCGGTGATCCGGGCCAGCGCCTGCTGGTGAAGCTGCTCCAGCGGCGGACGCCGGCCGCTGCGCAGGATGGTCGCCACCGCCTTCATGTACGCCGGCACCGCGACCGTGCGCCGGGCCGGCGGCGGCGCGATGCGGCCGTAGACGGCGTGGGCGGCACCGCAGTCGAGGGGGTGCGCGGTCAGCCACTGCCAGGTCTCCGCGTCGGCGTGCAGGTCGAGCAGGAGGGTGGTGGAACCGGCCGGGCGCAGGCGCAGTTCCTCGCGGATCCAGTGCCAGGGCAGGGCGGTGTAGCGGACGGTCGAGGGTGTCGTGCGGGCCAGGGCGAGGTGGGGCAGGCGCTGGCGGCGGTCGAGCTGGAGCTGCCCGGTGACGAAGACGGTGAGGGGTCCGGGAGCCGCCGCCGCGGCCCGCAGCCGGGTCAGCACGGCCTGCGGTTCCAGGGGGTCGGCGAGTTCGACGACGTTCGCAGTCTCGGTGCCGGACAGCACGGCGGGCGGGACGGCCGCGAGGACGGGGAGCACGGAGGCCGCGTCCACCAAGCACCCCTTGCCGGCCGGCGCGGCGGCGAGCAGCAGCACGGTTCCGGGCATCGGTCCCTCCCCATCCCCCGTCGATCACGTACGGCAGCACCGTAACCGCTGCGGCTGCAAAGGTGGGCGTGCGGCCTGCAGACGTCCGCTTCAGCCGTCGGCGCCCGGCTTGCGCCGTACGGCGAAGATCGTGGTGTCGTCGTCCAGCCGCCCGCCGCAGTGGCGCAGGGTGCGGTCGCGTACGTAGGCGACCAGGCGGCGCGGTTCGGCGGTGCGCGGGTCGGCGGCGACGGCGCGGGCCACGTCGTCGGCGAGCGGGTAGAAGCAGCCGTCGGAGTCGCGGGCCTCGGTGACGCCGTCGGTGGTCAGCAGCAGCGTCTCACCGGCCGCGAGGCGCACCCGGCGCGGGACGGGCGGGCCGCCGGCGGCCAGGTCACCGAGGCCGATGGGCAGGGCGTGAGCCGCCGGCAGCGGCCGTACCCCGCCGGGCCCGACGACGAGCGGGGGATCATGCCCGAAGAGGATCACGTCCACGGCGTCGGGGTCGTCGTCGGGAAACCCGAGCAGAACGGCGGTGGCGAAACGGTCACCGTCGGTACGGCGAGCGTCGTCGTCGCACTCCCGGCGGGTGTTCGGGGCGTGCTGCTCGCGGCGGGCAGCGGGGGTGGGCGGGGAGCCGGGGGCGGCGCGCAGGGCCGCTGTGTGGCCCCGGTGGCGGACCATGCGGATCTCCAGGCGGTCGGCGACCGTGCTCAGGTCGCCCTCGTGGTAGGCGGCCTCGCGGAAGGTGCCGAGCAGGGCGGCCGCCGCCTCGACCGCGCCGAGGCCCTTGCCCTGGACGTCGCCGACCAGGACGCGGGTGCCGTGCGGGCCGGGCTGGACGTCGTAGAAGTCGCCGCCGACGCGGGCGTCGACGTCGGCGGCGAGATAGACGGCGGCGTGGTCGAGGCCCCCGAAGCCCGGGGGCAGCGGACGCAGCACGGTACGGCGGGTGGTGTCGGCGACGTCCCGCATGTGCAGCATGCGGCGCTCGCCGCGCGTCCGCACCGCGCAGGCCACGGTGGCCAGGATGCCGCCGGTGGCGACGAGGATGAAGTCGGGCAGGCCGGTCCGGTACTGGTGCGGCCAGGCGGCGTCGGCGAGCAGGTAGTCCACGACGGCCAGCACGGCGAGGACGGCCGTGCCGACCACCCCGCAGATCGCCGCCGCCACCGCCGGCACCAGCACCGCCCAGGAGATGATCCGGAACCGGCCGGTGGTGTTGAAGTCGACGACCGTGATCGCGACGAGCAGCAGCAGCGGCGGCAGCCACGCGACACTGCGCCCGCCCAACCGCAGGGTCTGGCCGCGCCGCGCGCCCTGCGCCTGGCCGGCCGGCACCCGTTGCAGCAGGCCCCGCCGCCCGGCCATCGGCCTCAGCCCGCGCCCGCTCATGATCCCCAGCGAAACACGCGCCCCGCACCCGCGCATCCGGGCCGGTTCGGGCGCTGTGCCGACTTGCCAGGCCCTGCCGCCAGGTGTGCTCTGGAAGCGGGGGCGAGGAGAGAGAGGAGTGCTCTCATGGCTCAGGCGGCACCCGCGTCCGGCGGGATGATGGGGCGGGTCAGGGCGAACCGGGCGGCCCGGCCCACCCGGACACCGGACCTGTTCGACGAACGCGTCCACACCGTGGCCCGGTACGGCATCCCGGTGGTCCTCGGACTGCTCTACGGCTTCTGGGCGGCCGCGAACCGCCGCGGCGGCGGCCCCATCACCGGCTGGAACGTGCTGTTCGGCTTCGTGACCGCGGCCGTGTTCATCGTGCTGTGCATCGCCGTGGCGACGTTCGCCCCGCTGCTCAAGCGCGAGCTCCACTCCCTGGTGAAGTCGGCGTTCGCCGGTGCGGCGGTGGGCTTCCTGTACAGCCAGACCGGCGAGTCGATCCTGCGGTCCGTGGCGATGGGCGTGGTGGTCACGGCGGCCGTCTTCGGCGTGTTCTTCTACCGCTACTACACGCGCGAGGACGCGGCGGGCAACCGCATCCGCTGACCACGCCCGAGGGCCCCGGCGCCGGACGCCGGGGCCCTCGGGTTCCCTCACCTCACCGGACCGCCAGTGCACTCCACGTGGTGGAGACGCCGACGGAGACCGTGGTGGTCACCGCCCAGGAGCCGTTCCAGCTCGGGTCGTCGAGGTCGGCGTTGGACCAGCCGCCGTCCTTCCACCGCGGGCACGGGTGCGCGCAGGTCGGCACCGGCCGTCCGCCGGTGTCCACGAACACGGCGCTCGCCCAGCCCTGCGAGCCGACGAGCCAGTACCAGTACGGATTGCCGTCGACGCGCTGTCCGCGGACCATGCACTGCACACGGTCCTGACCGCCTGGCGGGAGCCGGTCCACCACGGACGAGTCGACGGTGGGTCCCGCCCGCACGTTGAGCGCGGTGCGCGAGACGACGGTGCCCCAGACCGGACTGCCGCCGCCTCCGTCACGGGCGGTCTGCGCGGCCGCCGCCGTGCCCGCCGCCGCGGCGACGACCGTGCCACCGGCGAGCAGCGCTGCGGTGAAGGTCCTCAGGGCCGGAGTGGTGCGCATGATCGGCCTCCTTCTCCCCAGCACCAGGAAACACCCGTTCGGGTGAACCCTCCACCGGAGAACGGAAGTCGCAGTTCCGCCCTGCTTTCCGTTCCGCAGCGCCCGGGAGGTACACCCGGGATGTACACCCGGATGCAGGCGTCCCGCTCGCGCCCTCCGCCCCGGGCCCGTTGCCTGGAAGGGTGCCCGCACGTCTCAGAACCGCTCTGTCGGCCTCCCTCATCGCCCTCGCCTGTCTGCTCGCGCCGTGCGGCGCGCTGGCCGCGTGGGCGGCGTACGGGCTGGCCGACACGGGGCGCTACGTCACCGCGATGGCGCCGCTGGCCGCGGACCCGGCGGTGCGCGGCGCGGTCGCGGACACCGTCGGCACCGAGGTCCTGCACGAGGTCGACGACCGGATGGACGTACGGCCGATGCGGGGCGTACGGCCCTTCGTGCACGACGCCGTACGGTCCTTCACCCGCACCGAGGC
Organism: Streptomyces sp. 7R007; assembly: GCF_054850255.1. Taxonomy (NCBI): domain Bacteria; kingdom Bacillati; phylum Actinomycetota; class Actinomycetes; order Kitasatosporales; family Streptomycetaceae; genus Streptomyces; species Streptomyces sp. 7R007. The sequence goes on from NZ_JBTWMV010000010.1 coordinate 89,423, forward strand.
CTTCCGCACCGCCTGGGACGCCGGCAACCGGGCCGTCCACGACGCCGTGCTGCACGCCCTGCGCGACGAGCGGGAGCGCGCGGTGACCGTGGACCTCGCGCCGGTCACCGCCCAGGTCAAGCGGGAACTGGCCGACGAGCACATGCCGCTCGCGGAGCGCATCCCCGTCGAGCACACCGAGGTCGCCGTTCTTCCGGCCCAGGATCTGGACCGGCTGCGGAAGGGGTTCCACGCGTTGGAAGTCGCCGGATTCTGGCTGCCGCTGGCGGCCGTGGTCTTCGCGGTCGCCGGCATCGCCGTCGCCGTCTGCCGCCGCCGCGCGCTCACCGCGACCGCCCTGGGCACCGCGCTCGGCGGCGCCTTCCTGGGCCTCGCGATCGCGATCGGCCGCCACCTCACCCTCGCCGACCTGCCCGAACCGGCCCACCAGCCGGCCGCGGGCGCGGTCTACGACGCCCTCACCGCGACCCTGCGCCAGGCGGCCTGGCTGCTGGTCGCCGTGGGCCTCGCGGTGGCCCTGGCCACCTGGCTGACCCGCTTCGTACGGCCGCTGGTCCGGCCGCACGGACCTGTGCCGGAGGCGCTGGGCCTCGCCGCGCCGGCTCCGCAGATGCAGGCGGCCACGCAGGTCTCCGAGCCGGGCGTGGCCGTCAGGGCGTCCGACGACCTGACGGCGATCGCCCGCGCCGGCACCACCGGGCCGACCGGCCCCGGCTGACGCACCCCACCGTCACCGACTCCGCGCCACCCCCACCAGCGTGCCCAACGCCCGCTCCAACTCCGGCACCGACGCCGACGCAAGCCCAAGCCTGACCGCATCAGGTGTGCGCCCGGGGCCCACGGCGAAGGCGGGCCCCGGCGTCACGGCGATCCCGCGCTCGGCCGCCGCAACCGTCACCGACTCCGCGCCACCTCCACCAGCGTGCCCAACGCCCGCTCCAACTCCGGCACCGACGCCGACGCAAGCCCAAGCCTGACCGCATCAGGTGTGCACCCGGGGTCCACGGCGAAGGCGGGCCCCGGCGTCACGGCGATCCCGCGCTCGGCCGCCGCGGCCGTGAACGGCTCCGCGCGCCACCCCGCCGGCAGCCGCCACCAGGCGAAGTAGGCCCGGGGATCGCACCGCACCCGGAACCCGTCGAGCGTGCGCGCCACCAGCCGCTGCCGTGCCGCGGCGTCCGCCCGCTTCGCCGCCACCAGGCGCGCCACCGTCCCGTCCCCGGCCCACCGCACGGCCGCCTCCAGCGCGAACCGCCCCGCACTCCACCCGCCCGACCGCACCGCCGCCGCCACGGCGTCCGCCCGCCGCGGCGGTACGACGAGGAAGCCGACGCTCAGTCCGGGCGCCACCCGCTTGGACAGCCCGTCGACGACATGGGTGAGCTCGGGGGCGTGGGCGGCGAGGGGCGGCTCGGCCGAGGCGTCGAGGAAGGACCAGATCCGGTCCTCCACGACGGGCAGCCCCAACCCCCGCACCACCTCGGCCAGTTGCCGCCGCCGCGCGCCGCTCATGGTCACGGAGGTCGGGTTGTGCAGGGTCGGCTGCACATAGAGGGCGCGCACACGGGCGGCGGCGACGGCCTCCGGACGCAGCCCGTCCTCGTCCGTGGGCAACGGCACCAGCGTGAGCCCCAGCCGCGCGGCGATCTCCTTGACCAGCGGATACGTCAGCTCCTCCACCCCGACCCGGTCGCCCGGGCGGACCAGGGAGGCGAGGGCGGCGGCGATGGCCTGGCGGGCGTTGCCGGTGAACAGCAGCCGCTCGGGGTCCGGCCGCCATCCCGGGGTGGCGAGCATCCCGGTCACCGCGGCGCGGGCCGCGGCGGTGCCGGCGGCCGGCGCGGGGCGCAGGGCCTCGGTCAGCACGTCGGGCCGCAGCAGGGGAGCGAGGGCGGGTGCGAGCAACTCCGACTGGCCCGGCGCGGAAGGGTAGTTGAGCTCCATGTTCACCGGCGCCGAGTCGCCGGCCGCCTCGGTGAGCGCGCGTCCGGCCGGACGCGGCGGGGCGGCCCGCACGAAGGTGCCCCGGCCGACCTCCCCGACCACCAGCCCCCGGCGCACGAGTTCGCCGTACGCCCGCTCCGCCGTCGAGGCCGCGATGCCGTGCCGGCGCGCGAACCGCCGTTGCGGCGGCAGCCGTTCACCCGGGCCGAGCCGCCCCTCGGCGATGTCGGCGGCTATGCGGTCGGCGATGCGCAGATAGTCGCTCACGGGTCTCCGTCCCTGCCGGTCGGGTCGGCGCGGCTCCCGCACCGAGCACATTGCACCGAGGGCAAAGATTTTATTGCACCGAGGAGTCGGGCCCGCCTAGTTTCGCTCCCATGGCGACTCCCACTCCTCTCGTCCTGGTCCACGGCCACCCCTTCGACCACACCATGTGGCACCCGCAGCGGGCCGCCTTCGCCGCCGAACGCCAGGTCGTCACCCCCGACCTGCGCGGCTACGGCGCCTCGCCGGCCACCCCCGTCACCCGCTTCGAGCAGTTCGCCGAGGACATCGAGGCCCTGCTCGACGGCCTCGGGGTGGACACCTGCGTGCTGGCGGGCCTGTCCATGGGCGGCCAGATCGTCATGGACTGCTACCGGCGATTCCCCGGCCGCGTCCGGGGCCTGGTCCTCGCGGACACCTTCCCCGCGGCGGAGACGGCCGGCGGGAGGATCGTCCGCAACGAGACGGCCGACCGGCTGCTCGCCGAGGGCATGCGCGGATACGCCGACGAGGTCCTGGAGAAGATGGTGGCGCCGTACGCCGACGCCGGGGTCAAGGCCCACGTCCACCGCATGATGACGGCGACCCGCCCCGAGGGCGCCGCCGCGGCCCTGCGCGCCCGCGCCGAACGCCCCGACTACCGGGCCCTGCTCGCCCGCGTCACCGTCCCCGCCCTGGTCGTCGTCGGCAGCGACGACACCTATACCCCGGTCGCGGACGCGGAGGCGATGCACGCGGCCCTTCCCGACTCGACGCTGCGGGTGATCGAGGGGGCGGCCCACCTGCCGAACCTGGAGCGGCCGGAGGAGTTCAACGCGGCGCTGGGGGAGTTCCTGGCGCGGGTGGACGGCCACTCGTACGCTCGGAGGCTGTGACCGACTCCGCCCGAGCCACCGTCCCGCGACGCCGGGCCCGGGTCGCGGGACGGTGGCTCGGCGCCCTGCTCCTGGCCGGCGTGAGTGCGGTGGTCGGCTGCCGCGTCGCCGACACCGACGGCGTCACCCCCGTCCCCCAGCTCCTCGCCTTCCTGCCCTGGCTCCTCGCCCCCACCGCCCTCGCCCTCCTCCTCTCCCTGCTCGCCCGCTGGTGGCCCGGCCTGGTCTGGACAGTCGTCGTACTGGCCCTGCTGGCCTGGTACTTCGAGCCGTACGGCCGAAGCGCCGAGCCCGGCGGCCCCGCCCTCGCCGAACTGCGCGTGCTGACGTCGAACGTCGAGTTCGGCCGCGGCACCGACGCCCTGGTTCCCGTCGTCCGCGCCCGCCGTCCCGACGTCGTGTTCGTGGAGGAGTGCGAGTACACCTGCCAGGCGACGCTGACGAAGACCTTCCGCGCCGGCTACCCCTACCGCCGGGCCGTGGTGGCCGGCGGTTCGGAAGGCTCGCTCATCCTCAGCCGCTTCCCGCTCACGCCCGCCGGCGGTGTCACCGGCACCATGGGCATGCCCGGCGCCGTCGCCGACGTCGGCGGCCACGCCGTACGGCTCCAGCTCGCGCACCCCATGCCCCCGCTGCCCGGCCAGGTCGGCGTCTGGCGCCGGGAGCTCGGCAGGCTCCGCGACGCGGCCGCCGCCGTCCGCACGCCGCTGATCCTGGCCGGCGACTTCAACGCCACCCAGGACCACGCCGCCTTCCGCCGCATCCTGGACACCGGCCTGCGCGACGCCGCCCGCCTCGCCGGCCACGATCGCACCCCCAGCTGGCCGGCGCGCACCGCACCCGCGATCGGCGCCCAGATCGACCACGTCCTCGTCTCCCGGGACTTCGCGGCGAACAGCGCCCGCTTCCTCACCCTCCCCGACACCGACCACCGCGCCCTGCTCGTGGACATCACGCTCCACCAGCGCGGATGACCTGACCGGCGGTGCCGCAGCCGAACGACGGCCCGTCGCCGCACACCCGGCGGAGCGCTCAGCCGCCGATCGTCCGTCCGTCCGTGCGCCACACGGCCACCACCGCCGGCCGTGTGATCTTCCCGGGTCCGTCGGGCCAGGTGCTCGCCGGCTTCTCCACGGACGCCCCGTCGACCTCCCGGTCGGCCCCGGTCGGCACGGTGAGGAACTGCTTCAGCTCACCCCGCCGCTCGCCGCGCGTGGCCACCCCGAACAGGCCGTCGTGCGAGCCGAGCTGTTGCCGTCGGTGGAGACGAAGTGGGTGGGGGGCGTCCGGGTCAGGGCGAAACGTCCACCCGCATGCGGGGCGGACGACGCCGGGACGACGGGCAACGGCTTGCGCACTTTACTCTCCCCTTGCGGTCTCTTGGTGTGAGCGTGACGGTAGGGGGGCGTATGCGCGGAGGCGCTGCTGCCGGATGAACGGCGAGTGAACGAGCGGGCGCGTCATCGGGCGCCCGTCCGGGGCCGCTAACCTTACGTGTCCGTCCTGGCCAGGGATTGACGGGCATCAACTCACGCGAAGGGGTGCGCACATGGGCATTCTCACTCTCCTGCGGAACACTTTCGGCCGGTCACGCAAGGGGCGCGGCGCCGAAGCAGAGGGTGCGGGCTCCTCGCAGACGCCGACGCCCACGCCCTCCACCGAGCCGACGGTCCCGTCCGCGTCCCCGTCCCCGGAGCCCACGCCCACCAACACGGACGACGAACACGAACTGGTCGCAGCGGCCTTCGACAACGTCACCATCCCGAAGCAGCCGACACCGGAGGCCGAGCCGGTGGCGGTGACGGAGGAAGAGGAACCGGAGCCGGTCGCGGCGGCCAAGGATGAGGAGCCGACGCGGGAGCCCGAGTCGGTCGCGGTGACGGAGAAAGAGGAGCCGACGCCCGAGCCGGAGCCGGAGCCGGCGACGGTGACGGTGACGGAGGAGAAGGCGGAGTCCGAGCGGGAGCCGGTGGTGGCGGAGGAACCTGCCGCGGAGGTTGCCGCCGAGGAATCCGTCGCGGAGGAGCCCGAGGCTGCTGCGCCCGAGGCATCGCCTGCGGACGAGACCCCGCAGCCAGCGCCGAAGCCCGGACCGGAGCCCCAGCCCGAGCCCGCGCCGGAGCCCGTGCAGGAGCTGGAACCGGAGCAGGAGGCCGAGCCGGAGCTGAAGCCGGAGCCGGAGCCCGCCACGACCCCCGAAACGACCGCCACCGAACCCGAAGCGGCCGCCGCAGAATCCGAAACGACCGCCACCGAACCCGAAGTGACCGCCACCGAACCCGAGGTGACCGTCACCGAGCCGGAAGCGGCCGTTGCCGAATCCGAAACCCCCGCTCCCGAACCCGAAGCGGCGTCCGAACCCGAAGCGGCCGTTTCCGAACCCGAAGCCACCGCTCCCGATTCCGAAGCCACCGCTCCCGAACCCGAAGCGGTGTCCGAACCCCAGGTCACCCCCAGCCCCGCTCCCACCCCCGAACCCGCGGTCGCCGACGGTGACAGCGCCCCGCAGGGGCCCGCACCCGGCCACGAAAGCGGCACGGGCGGTGCGGGTGGGAACAACCCCCCGGTCCCCGCCCCCCTCCGCACGGCCTACGACACCGCCGCCACCACCCTCGCCACCCACAACCTCACCGACACCACCGCCAAGGTCTACCTCGTCCTGGACCGCTCCGCCTCCATGCGCCCCTACTACAAGGACGGCTCGGCCCAGGCCCTCGGCGAGCAGACCCTCGCCCTCGCCGCCCACCTCGACCCCGCCGCCACCGTCCACGTCACCTTCTTCTCCACCGAGGTCGACGGCACCGGCGAACTCACCCTCACCGACTTCGACAACAAGATCGACGACCTGCACGCCGGCCTCGGCCGCATGGGCCGTACCAGCTACCACGCGGCCGTCGAAGAAGTCCTCACGCACCACACCAAGGAATCCCCGGACACCCCGGCCCTGGTCGTGTTCCAGACGGACGGCGCCCCCGACGCCAAGACCCCCGCCACCCAGGCCCTCACCGACGCGGCGAAGACCCACCCCTCCGTCTTCTTCTCCTTCGTCGCCTTCGGCGACCCGGAGAACAAGGCCTTCGACTACCTGCGCAAGCTCAAGCTCCCCAACACGTCCCACTTCCTGGCCGGCGAGACCCCGAAGGAACTCACGGACGCGGAGATCTACGAGGGCATCCTGGCGAACTGGCGCCCGTGACGCCGTAGAACCACCACCCCCGGCCGCCCCTTCTCGCCCCGCAAAACGGGAAGCGGGCGGCCCACCCGTGTCGGCTACGATTTCAAGGTTCGCAACGCAAACCAAGAACACCGACCTGGGAGCAGCCCCCGATGGCTCGACACCTCATCACCAGCGCCCTTCCGTACATCAACGGGATCAAGCACCTGGGCAACATGGTGGGGTCCATGCTCCCGGCGGACGTCTACTCCCGCTACCTGCGCCAGCGCGGCCACGACGTCCTCTACATCTGCGCCACCGACGAACACGGCACCCCCGCCGAGCTCGCTGCGAAGGAGCAGGGCCTCCCGGTCGACGAGTTCTGCGCGCAGGCGCACGACGCCCAGAAGGCGGTCTACGACGGCTTCGCGCTCGCGTTCGACTACTTCGGCCGCAGCTCCTCCCCGCAGAACGTGGAGATCACCCAGCACTTCGCCCGCCGCCTCAACGAGAACGGCTTCATCGAGGAGCGGGCGATCCGCCAGGTGTACAGCCCCACCGACGGCCGCTTCCTCCCGGACCGCTACGTCGAGGGCACCTGCCCCCACTGCGGCTACGACAAGGCCCGCGGCGACCAGTGCGAGAACTGCACCCGCGTGCTGGACCCCACCGACCTGATCAACCCCCGGTCCGCGATCTCGGGCTCCACGGACCTGGAGGTCCGCGAGACCAAGCACCTCTTCCTGCTCCAGTCGAAGCTCCAGCACGAGGTGGAGGCCTGGGTCGCCCGGCACGAGGACGACTGGCCGCAGCTGGCCTCCTCCATCGCCCGCAAGTGGCTGAACGAGGGCCTGCACGACCGCGCGATCACCCGTGACCTGGACTGGGGCGTGCCGGTCCCGGCGGACACCTGGCCGGAGCTGGCGGCCGAGGGCAAGGTCTTCTACGTCTGGTTCGACGCCCCCATCGAGTACATCGGCGCGACGAAGGAGTGGGCGGACCTCGACCCGGAGAACCGGGACTGGAAGTCCTGGTGGTACGACGTCGACACCACCGTCCGCTACACGGAGTTCATGGCGAAGGACAACGTCCCCTTCCACACCGTGATGTTCCCGGCCACCGAGCTGGGCGTGCGCGAGCCGTGGAAGAAGGTCGACTACGTCAAGGCGTTCAACTGGCTGACGTACTACGGCGGGAAGTTCTCCACCAGCCAGAAGCGCGGTGTCTTCACCGACCACGCGCTGGAGATCCTGCCCGCCGACTACTGGCGCTACTTCCTCATCGCCAACGCCCCCGAGTCCGACGACTCGTCGTTCACCTGGGAGCACTTCACGGCGACGGTGAACAAGGACCTCGCCGACACCCTCGGCAACTTCGTCAACCGGGTGCTGTCCTTCTCCAGGAAGCGCTTCGGCGAGGAGGTCCCGGCGGGCGGCGAGCCCGGCGCGGCGGAGGCGCGGCTCGGCGAGGAGATCGCCCGCCTGCTCGCCGAGTACGAGGAGCACATGGAGTCCCTCCAGTTCCGCAAGGCCGCGGCGGCGCTGCGCGCCCTGTGGTCGGCCGGCAACTCCTACCTGGAGGAGAAGGCCCCCTGGCTGGAGATCAAGACCGACAAGGACGGCGCGGCCCTGACCCTGCGCACGGCGATGAACCTGATCCACCTCTACGCGGTGGTCTCGGAGCCGTTCATCCCGACGACCGCCAAGGCCATGCGCGAGGCGTTCTCACTCACCGACGACAACGCCACCTGGGTCACCGCCGACGAGGCCGGGGCACTGGCCTCCGTCCCCGCCGGCACCCCCTTCACGGTGCCCCCCGTCCTGTTCGCCAAGCTCACGGACGACGACCTCGCCGCGTACAAGGAGCGCTTCGGCGGCGAGGCCGCGTAGGCACCCGGCGTAGCGACTCGGCGCAGGAACGGTGACATAAGGGGCTCGGGAGGCCGGTGGGCTTTCCGGGCCCCGTATTGTTCGGCCATGGCAGTGCCCGAAGTCGTCCCGATCGCCTATGTGCCCCGGCACCGCACCGAATCCATCGGCCGGTACGGGGACGGTCAGTTCCTGGCGTCGATCACGTACGCCTTTCCCGCGGGGTTCCGTCTGGACCACGGCTGGGAAGAGCAAAAACGTCTCTACACCGTGCTGCACACCTTCGATACCGAGGGTCGCTACCGCGACTCGGAGATCTGGTGTGCCGGCACCTGGGCCGAGCAGCTGCGCGATCCCGACGGGGCCGACTCGGTGCTCCAGCGGGCCCGCGTCCACCTGGCGAAACTGCTGCGCAGCCTGCCCCGCCGCGCCTACACCGACATCGCGATACGGCCGTTCCAGGTCACCGTCGACGACGTGACCTTCGGTCTGCTGACCGGTGAGGACGCGGAGGGCGGCTGGGCCGAGCTCTACCCGGACCGCCTGTTCTTCACGGCGCCCTGGGACGGCTCGTACGACACCTGAGGCGTCGGAGAGCACGCCGACGTCTCCAGGCGGGTGGTACAGGTCGACGGTCCCGGCGTTCGCGTCCGGCCTGTCACGCCACGGGCCGGAGGGCCGCGGCAGGCTCGGGGGCGTCTGGGGCGGAGGCGTGCGGGGCAGCGGGGGGCGGCGGGGGTGGTTCCGACGGTAGGCCCAGGGACTCGCGGGCCGCGTGGACGTGTCGTAGGCCCTCCTGGGCGGTGCGGGTCACCTGCGCGTACTCCGTGGCCGTACGGGCGTCCGTCAGCAGGGCGCGGGCGGCGCTGTGGCACGCGGCGGCCCGGGTCAGTTCCCGGCCCGCCGTCTCGCCGGCGCTCGCCCAGACGGCGGCGCCGGGCGGGACGAGGCTGCCGCCCAGCCGGATCAGCCAGCGGTTGGCCTCGGCCTCCGCGTCCAGCCCGGAGGTGCCGCCGTCCGCCCGCGCCGAGCGGCGCAGTGCGACGAGCGCACCCACCGACCCGGCGATCAGCAGCACCGAGAGCGCGATCGCGTATCCCATGGCTTCCTCCCTGCCTTGCCCTGCCCGGCCCGGAGGCCTCACCTGCGCTGTCACCCCCATGAGACGACAGGCTTCTGTGCCGGCCCCTCGGGATTCCTGTGGGCCTCCGGTGAGGGTTCCAGGCCGGGCGGGCGGCGGGGGTCAGCCGTCGTGGGTCTCGTCCGGGGAGACGCCGAGCGTCAGGTGGGCTTGGACGCCACGGGCGATGCGGTGGCGGTCGTAGGAGAGGTGGAGCAGGCCGCCCTCATGGCCGTTGCCGGGGTAGATGGTGTCCTCGTCGAGGGTGGTGCGGGGGGTGGTGTTGCTCGCGTACGGCTCCACGTCCGCCGACAGCAGCACCGACGTCTCGTCGAAGAACAGCTGACCCGTGTGGCAGGTGTGCCCGCCCTCGTAGCCGGCGTCGGTCCAGGCGCCGTCGACGTGCACCTTGACGTGGATGTGCACACAGCGGCCCTGGTACCAGCCGGGGAAGACGGTCCGGAAGGCGACGTACCCGTGCCGGTCGGTGCGCCAGGTGCCGCGCAGGTAGCGCTTGTCGTCGGTCGGCTCCTGGTGGCCGCCGCCACCGCCGGGCGGGGGAGAGCCGGTGGGGGTCCCCGTGGGGGCGTCCGTCGGCGCGCCGGTCGGCGGGGTGCCGCCTCCGCCGCCGCTGCCCATCTCCTCGTACCCGGAGTAGACGCCCGAGGCGTTGCAGTGCCAGATGTCCACGGCCGCGTCCCGCAGCGGACGGCACGTCTCCGCGTCGATCACCTTGAGCCGGAGCCGCAGCGGGATGCCCTCCTGGTCCTCGGTGACGTCCTGCCGGATCTTGTCGGCGTCGATGTAGTACGGGCCCTCGACCAGTTCGGAGGTCAGCGTGTAGCAGGCGTCCCCGTCCGACGTCTCCGGGACCTGGTCGGAGGCCTGCGCGCCGGCCACGAAGGCCCCGCCCATCCCGACCGCCGTCACGGCCACACCACCGGCCGCGAGGACCGTACGACGGGCCGGCCGACTTCCTTCTTCCGGTGTCTGAGTGTCTGTCATGGCCAGCGACCGTAGGCGCGGCCCGCCGGGCAGGAACATCGGAAAGAGCTGTGAATCAGGGGCCCCAAGGGAAAGGGCTCGAAACCGACGCCGGTTTCGAGCCCTTCGTGACGCCTGTGCCTTACGCCTGCGTCTTACTCCGCCTGTGCCCTACTTCGGCTGCGGCTTGCGTACCGACAGGTGGAGCTCCCGCAGGCGGGCCTCCTCCAGTTCCGTCGGGGCGCCCATCATGAGGTCCTGGGCGTTGCCGTTGAGCGGGAAGGCGATGGTCTCGCGGATGTTGGGCTCGTCGGCCAGGAGCATGACGATGCGGTCGACGCCCGGCGCGATGCCGCCGTGCGGCGGGGCGCCGAAGCGGAAGGCGCGCAGCATGCCGGCGAACTTCTCCTCGACCGTCGCCCGGTCGTAGCCCGCGATCTCGAAGGCCTTGAGCATGATCTCCGGCTCGTGGTTCCGGATCGCGCCGGAGGACAGCTCGACGCCGTTGCAGACGATGTCGTACTGCCAGCCCAGGATGTCCAGCGGGTCCTGCGTCTCCAGGGCCTCCAGGCCGCCCTGCGGCATGGAGAAGGGGTTGTGCGAGAAGTCGATCTTCCCGGTCTCCTCGTCCTTCTCGTACATCGGGAAGTCGACGATCCAGCAGAAGCGGAAGACGTCCTCCTCGAAGTGCCCGGCCCGCCTGGCGGCCTCGACCCGCACCGCGCCCATGATCTTGGAGACCTCGTCGAACTCGCCCGCGCCGAAGAAGACGGCGTGACCGGCCGACAGGGACAGGCGCTTGGTCAGCTCCGCGACGTTGTCCTCGGTGAGGAACTTCGCGATCGGGCCGGTCAGCGAGCCGTCCTCGGCCACCCGCACCCAGGCCAGGCCCTTGGCACCCAGCGAGACGGCGAAGTCACCCAGCTGGTCGAAGAACTTCCGCGGCTGGTCCTGGACCGCCGGGACGGGCAGCGCGCGCACGTGCTTGCCGGCGAACGCCTTGAACTCCGAGCCCTCGAAGACGTCGGTGATGTCGACGAGCTCCAGCTGCGCCCGCAGGTCCGGCTTGTCGGAGCCGTACTTCAGCATCGCCTCGCGGAACGGGATCCGCGGGAAGGGCGAGGTGACGTGGCGGCCGCCGCCGAACTCCTCGAACAGCTCGGTCATGAGCTGCTCGATGGGGCGGAAGACGTCCTCCTGCTCGACGAAGCTCATCTCGACGTCGAGCTGGTAGAACTCGCCCGGCGAGCGGTCCGCGCGCGCGTCCTCGTCACGGAAGCAGGGCGCGATCTGGAAGTAGCGGTCGAAGCCGGAGATCATCAGCAGCTGCTTGAACTGCTGCGGTGCCTGGGGGAGGGCGTAGAACTTGCCCGGGTTCAGGCGGGAGGGGACCACGAAGTCGCGGGCGCCCTCGGGGGAGGTGGCGGAGAGGATCGGGGTCGCCATCTCGTTGAAGCCGAGGGCCGTCATCTTGTGGCGGATGGCGCTGATGACCGCCGTACGCAGCATGATGTTCTTGTGCATGCGCTCGCGGCGCAGGTCCAGGAAGCGGTACTCCAGGCGCCGCTCCTCGTTGACCCCGTCCTCGGTGTTGATCGTGAACGGCAGCGGGGCCGCCGCGCCGAGCAGTTCGACCTCGCCGACCTCGACCTCGATCTCACCGGTGGGCAGGTCCGGGTTCACGTTCTCGGCGCCGCGGGAGACGACCTTGCCGTCGACGCGGATCGTCGACTCCTTGGAGACCTTGTCCAGGGCCTCGTAGGCCGCGGTGCCCGGACGGGCGACCAGCTGCGTGATGCCGTAGTGGTCGCGCAGATCGATGAAGAGGATGCCGCCCAGGTCGCGCCGATTGTGCAGCCAGCCACTCAGCCGGACGTCGGTGCCGACGTCAGAGGCGCGGAGCTCGCCGCAGGTGTGGGACCTGTACCGATGCATCGTCGTTCATCCAGTCTTCGCGAATGGGGGCCGTGTTTCACGTGAAACTCTCCCCAGGGTACCGGCCGGCCCGAGATCGCCTCTCCACCATTGAGCTCTCCCCGGCCCCGAGCGCGGAGTGACGGGCGGCACTCTTCGGCTGTTCAGTGGCACGCACCGATCACCTGTTCATAAAGTGGGGCAATGCGCACTGGCGAGCCCCTGCCCGCCGTGGGGGAGGTCCTCGCCGCCCTCGCGACCGGCCTGTGGCACTGGGACACCGCCACCGAGCTGGTCACGGTCGACGCCGAGGCGGCACGGTTGCTCGGGCTGCCCGCCCGGCAGACCACCCTCACGGAGGCCCAGGCACGGTCCCGGCTGCACCCGGTCGACTGGAACGAGATCATCAGCGTGGTCGGCCTCGCCGTCGCCGAGCGCACGCTCGCCGAGGTGCGGATCCGGGTCATGGACGAGCAGGGCCGGGTGATCCGCGTCGTCCGCTCCCGCTCCAAGCCGTCCTACGACAAGCAGAAGCAGTCCTTCCGGCTGATCGGCACCCTGCAGGAGGTCACCGAGCCCACCCCCGGCACACCGGCCGGCCGCAGCGCGGTCACCGGCGACTGGCGGCGCTCGCGGGAGGCGTTCCTGCTGGACGCGGGCCGGGCGCTGGCCGAGGCGCGGTCCACGGAGGAGGTGCTGCGGGTCGCGGCGGGCCTGTCGATGCCCGGCTTCACCCCGGACGGGCTCGCGGTGTTCGGCGCGGAGGGCGACCGGCTGACCATCGTCGGCCTGCACGGCTACCACCCCGACGACGGGGAGCCGTTCTCGCCGATGCCGCTGGACACGGACTATCCGGCGGCCGAGGTCATACGGACCGGCCGTGCCGTCTATCTCTCCTCCCCCGCCGCCTACAAGGCGCGCTACCCGGCGATGTGGCAGCTGGTCGAGAGCTTCGGCCGCGAGTCCTGGGCGTTCCTGCCGCTGACCGTCGCCGGACGCACGATGGGTGCCTGGATGGCGTCCTTCGCCTACCCGGTCGCCTTCACCCCGGACGAGCGCTCGGTGCTCACCACCGTCGCCCGGATGCTCGCGCAGGCCCTCTCCCGGGCCGGCGCCGAGGAGACCGAGCGCGCCCTGACCGACGGCCTCCAGCGCTCCATGCTGCCCAACCTGGGCCCGCGCATACCCGGCATGAGCGTCGCCGCCCGCTACGTCCCGACCGGCGGCGGCCTCCAGGTCGGCGGCGACTGGTACGACGTGATCCCGCTGCCCGGCGCTCCCGCCTCCGGAGGCGGCCGTACCGCGCTGGTCATCGGCGACGTCCAGGGCCACGACGTCCGCGCGGCCGGTCTGATGGGCCAGCTCCGCATCGCCCTGCGCGCCTACGCCTCCGAGGGCCACCGCCCCGACGCGGTCCTCTCCCGCGCCTCCCGTTTCCTGCACGGCATGGCCGACGAGGACCCCTCCGACCTGCGCTTCGCGACCTGCCTGTACGTCGAGGCCGACCCCGCCACCGGCACCCTCGACATCGCCCGCGCCGGCCACCCGGACCCGGCGATCCGGATGGCGGACGGCACGGTGCTGATGCGGCCGACGGCGGGCGGGCTGCCGCTGGGCATCGACCCGGACGCCGACTACCCCACCACGCGGATCATCCTCGAACCCGGCGAGACCCTCCTGATCTGCACCGACGGTCTGATCGAGACCGGCGGCCACGACATGGAGACCGGCTGGCGGCGCATCCGCCAGATCCTGGAGGACCACCCGGGCGACGACCTGGAGGAGCTCGCCGACGCGCTGGTGCGGGGCGTGCACGGGCCCTTCTCCCACCACACCACCGGCCCGCTCGCCGACCGGCGCGAGGACGACATAGCGGTCCTGCTGCTGTCCCGGACCGGCAAGGACGACACGGCCGCCGCCGGGCTGACGGTCCGGCGCACCATGCTCACCATCGCCCAGGCCGAACCGGAACGCGTCGCCGCGGCCCGCCAGCAGCTGCGCGAGCTCCTGCACGACTGGCCCTCCCAGGACCAGATCGACTCGGCGGTCCTGCTGCTGTCCGAGATGCTCACCAACGTCCTCGTCCACACCGACGCCGACGCGGTCCTGCTCGCGGAGGTGCGCGGCGAGACGGGTGACCGCCGCATGCGCGTGGAGGTCACGGACACCAGCGACGACCTCCCCCACAAGCGCCGCCCCGGCGAACTGGCCTCCTCGGGCCGCGGTCTGATGCTCATCGAGCTGCTGGCGGACGCGTGGGGGGTGGATCCGCGCGGGGAGGGCAAGAGCATCTGGTTCGAGCTGCGGGAAGGGACCGGCGAGTGACGCCTCGGGGTGGGAACGCCCGCGGGAGGGGCTACGGCCGCCGCGGCGCGTGGCGGGCGCGCAGTTCGTGGACGACGCCGAAGGCGGCGGCGGTGAGCGGGACCGCGAGCAGCATGCCCAGGACGCCGGCGACGGACCCGCCCGCCGTGATGGTCACCATCACCACCGCCGGATGCATCTGCACGGTCCGGCTCTGGATCGCGGGCTGGAGCACATGCCCCTCCAGCACCTGCACGGCGAGCACGACCCCCAGGGCCCACAGGGCGATCACGAAGCCCCGGTCGGCGAGCGCAACCAGCACGGCGACCGCGCCGGAGACGAAGGCGCCGAGGTAGGGGAGGTAGGCCCCGACGAACACGAGCGCGCCGAGCCCGACGGCTCCGGGGACGTCGAGCACGAGCAGGCCGACGGTGATGCACACGGCGTCGATGAGGGCGATGAGGGTGGTCCCGCGCATGAAGCCCTCGACGGCCTCGTATGCCCGTCGGGCCATGGCCTCCACGATGTCGCCGCTGCCGCGCGGGGCGAGGGTGTGCAGCAGGTCGGCGGCCTTGTGGGAGTCCCGCAGGAAGAAGAAGACGAGGAGCAGCGCGAGTACGGCCATGGCGATGGCCTCGCCGACGACGCTGACGCCGCTGATGACGTTGGAGGCGGCGGTTCCGCCGAACTTCGCGAGGAGTTCCCTGGCGTTGGCGGCGAGGTCGTCGAGCGAGGTCCCGGCCGCTCCGAAGTGGTCGGCGACCCCTTGGGCCGCGTCCTTGAGCGAGGCGACGATCTGGTCGCCGGTGTCGATGAGCGCGGCGACGACGATGTACACGGCCCCGCCGACGACGGCCACGACGGCGACGCAGGTGAGCGCGGCGGCGACGGAGCGGTGGACGCCGACCGCGACGAGCCGCCGGTGCAGCGGACCGAGCAGGGCGGTCCCGAGCAGCGCGAGCAGCACGGGCACGACGGCGGTCCGCAGCTCCGCGCACAGCCGCACCCCGACACAGCCCACCCCGGCGACCAGCAGGACGACCACGCACCAGGCCGCCAGCCGCCGTACGGACTCGGGCAGGAGCTGCATGGTCCCAGCGCATCACGGCCGGGCCGCGGCGGCCTGCCGGCCCGGGCGGAATCCGTGCCCCCCCGTGGGCCGAACGGGCCATGACGGGACACGGGCCCGGAGCCGCACGACGAAAGGTGCGGCTCCGGGCCCGTGTCGCGCCGAACGGCGGTGCCGAACGGAGTTACAGCCCGCCCTCGGTCATGCCGTGCACGGCCGGGATCGTCCCGAGCCGGCCCTTCTGGAAGTCCTCGAACGCCTGCTGCAGCTCCTCGCGGGTGTTCATGACGAACGGGCCGTAGTGGGCCATCGGCTCCCGGATCGGCTGTCCGCCCAGCAGGACGACCTCCAGGTCCGGCGTGTGGCTGTCCTGCTTCTCGTCCGCGCGGACCGTCAGGGAGCCGCCGGAGCCGAAGACCGCCGTCTGGCCCAGGTGGACCGGACGCCGCTCGGCACCAACCGAGCCCCGGCCGGCCAGCACGTACGCCAGTCCGTTGAAGTCCTCCCGCCACGGCAGCGTGATCTCCGCGCCCGGCGCCAGCGTCGCGTGGATCATCGTGATCGGGGTGTGCGTGATGCCGGGGCCCGCGTGGCCGTCCAGTTCGCCGGCGATGACCCGCAGGAGCGCGCCGCCGTCGGGGGAGGTCAGCAGCTGGACGTTGCCGCCGCGGATGTCCTGGTAGCGCGGCGCCATCATCTTGTCCTTGGCCGGGAGGTTCACCCACAGCTGGAGCCCGTGGAAGAGACCGCCGGACATGACCAGGGACTCCGGCGGGGCCTCGATGTGCAGGAGCCCGGAACCGGCGGTCATCCACTGCGTGTCGCCGTTGGTGATGGTGCCGCCACCGCCCTGCGAGTCCTGGTGGTCGAAGATGCCGTCGATGATGTAGGTGACGGTCTCGAAGCCGCGGTGCGGGTGCCAGGGGGTGCCCTTGGGCTCGCCCGGGGCGTACTCCACCTCGCCCATCTGGTCCATCATGATGAACGGGTCGAGATGGCGGTAGTTGATCCCGGCGAACGCCCTGCGCACCGGGAAGCCCTCACCCTCGAAACCGCTCGGCGCGGTCGTGACGGCGAGTACGGGTCGTGCCACGGCGTCGGCCGGAGCGGCCACGCGGGGCAGCGTCAGCGGGTTCTCGACGGTCACAGCGGGCATGTCGGTACCTCCTTGTGCGGCCAGTTTAGTTGAGCGTTGAACTTTCTGCCACCCCAGAACGCAGAAGACCCGGAGGGCATTCCCTCCGGGCCTGTTCCAGGGACCGCGCGCCTCAGCCGTACATGCGACGCATCGCGAAGTCGACCATCTGCTCGACGGCCTTCGCGTCGAAGACCATCCGGTGCTCGCCCTCCATGTCGAGGACGAAGCCGTAGCCGGTGGGCAGCAGGTCGATCACCTCGGCACCCGTGATCACGAAGTACTTGGACTCCTTGCCCGCGTACCGGCGCAGCTCCTTGAGCGAGGTGAACATCGGGATCACCGGCTGCTGGGTGTTGTGCAGGGCGAGGAAACCGGGGTTGTCACCGCGCGGGCAGTACACCTTGGACGTGGCGAAAACCTGCTGGAAGTCCTCGGCCGACAGCTGGCCGGTGGTGAAGGCGCGCACCGCGTCCGCGAGCGACGGCGGCGACGGCTCGGGGTACAGCGGCGGCTGCTGGCCGTACCCGCCGGGCATCTGCTGCTGCGGCGGAACGCCGTACTGCTGCTGGGCGGCGCCGCCATCCATGGGCTGGCCGTATCCGTACATGCCCCACAGCGTACTGACCCGGGCGCGAGGGTTCGGTCACAGATGGCCGGATCGGGGTTGCTTGTTATTACCGACGGGTAGCATCATCGTAGCTACTTGTTGGTACGTGAACTAGCGCGAGGATCCACACCGAGTGCCTCGCCGATCTCTCTAACGGAGCCGTCGCCATGGGGCACTACAAGTCGAATCTCCGCGACATCGAGTTCAACCTCTTCGAAGTACTCGGGCGGGACAAGCTGTACGGCACCGGCCCCTTCGAGGAGATGGACACGGAGACCGCGAAGAGCATCCTGGAGGAGCTGACCCGGCTCGCGGAGAACGAGCTGGCCGAATCCTTCGCGGACGCCGACCGCAACCCGCCGGTCTTCGACCCCGAGACGAACACCGCCCCGGTCCCGGCGTCCTTCAAGAAGAGCTACCAGGCCTTCATGGACTCCGAGTACTGGCGTCTCGGCCTGCCCGAGGCCATCGGCGGCACGACCGCTCCCCCGTCGCTGATCTGGTCGTACGCGGAGCTGATCCTGGGCGCCAACCCGGCCGTGTGGATGTACTCCTCCGGCCCGGCCTTCGCCGGGATCCTCCACGACGAGGGCAACGACGTCCAGAAGCACATAGCGAAGATCGCCGTCGAGAAGCAGTGGGGTTCGACGATGGTGCTCACCGAGCCGGACGCCGGTTCGGACGTGGGCGCCGGGCGCACCAAGGCGGTCCAGCAGGAGGACGGCTCCTGGCACATCGAGGGCGTCAAGCGCTTCATCACCTCCGGTGAGCACGACATGGCGGAGAACATCCTCCACTACGTGCTGGCCCGCCCCGAGGGTGCCGGCCCCGGCACCAAGGGCCTGTCGCTCTTCCTGGTCCCGAAGTACCTCTTCGACTTCGAGACCGGCGAGCTGGGCGAGCGCAACGGCGTGTACGCCACGAACGTCGAGCACAAGATGGGCCTGAAGGTCTCCAACACCTGCGAGATGACCTTCGGCGACAAGCACCCCGCCAAGGGCTGGCTGATCGGCGACAAGCACGACGGCATCCGCCAGATGTTCCGCATCATCGAGTTCGCCCGCATGATGGTCGGCACGAAGGCGATCTCCACGCTGTCGACGGGCTACCTGAACGCGCTGGAGTACGCCAAGGAGCGCGTCCAGGGCCCCGACCTGGCGAACTTCATGGACAAGACCGCGCCCAAGGTCACCATCACCCACCACCCCGACGTGCGCCGCTCGCTGATGACGCAGAAGGCGTACGCCGAGGGCATGCGCGCCCTGGTCCTCTACACCGCCTCCATCCAGGACGCGATCGCCGTCAAGGAGGCCGCGGGCGAGGACGCCAAGGCCGAGCACGCGCTCAACGACCTGCTCCTGCCGATCGTCAAGGGCTACGGCTCCGAGAAGGGCTACGAGCAGCTCGCGCAGTCGCTGCAGACGTTCGGCGGCTCCGGCTTCCTGCAGGAGTACCCGATCGAGCAGTACATCCGCGACGCCAAGATCGACACCCTGTACGAGGGCACGACCGCGATCCAGGGCCAGGACTTCTTCTTCCGCAAGATCGTCCGCAACCAGGGCGCGGCCCTGAACTCCCTCGCCGAGGACATCAAGAAGTTCCTGGCGCTGGGCACGGGCGGCGAGGAGCTGGCCGGCGCCCGCGAGCACCTGGCGAAGGCGGCCGTCGAGCTGGAGGCCATCGTCGGCCTGATGCTGACCGACCTGGCGGCCACCGAGCAGGACGTCAAGAACATCTACAAGGTGGGCCTGAACACCACCCGCCTGCTGATGGCCTCCGGTGACGTGGTCGTCGGCTACCTGCTGCTCAAGGGCGCCGCCGTGGCCGCCGAGAAGCTCCAGACCGCCTCCGCCAAGGACAAGGCGTTCTACACGGGCAAGATCGCGGCGGCGAAGTTCTTCGCGGCCAACGTCCTGCCGGGCGTCACCGGCGCGCGCAAGCTCGCGCAGGGCGTCGAGCTGGACCTGATGGAGCTGGACGAGGCGGCGTTCTGACGTCCCCGGCGTCCGCGTAGGCGCAGTTTCTTCACGAGGGGCCCGTTCTCTTCCCGGGAACGGGCCCCTCGTACGTCGTTAAGGTGAACCCATGAGCGCACCCCACCGCTTCGACCGCGGCCACACCGACGATCTCATGTCCTTCCTGACCGCGAGCCCGTCCCCGTACCACGCGGTGGCGACCGCCGCCGAGCGGCTGGAGAAGGCCGGCTTCAGACAGGTCGCCGAGACGGACGCCTGGGACGCGGAGACATCAGCGGGTTCCGCCGCGGGCAGCGGCGGCAAGTACGTGCTGCGCGGCGGGGCGATCATGGCCTGGTACGTCCCCGAGGGCGCCGCCCCCCACACGCCCTTCCGGATCGTCGGCGCCCACACCGACTCCCCCAACCTGCGGGTCAAGCCGCTGCCCGACAGCGGCGCGCACGGCTGGCGCCAGGTGGCGGTGGAGATCTACGGCGGACCGCTGCTCAACTCCTGGCTCGACCGCGACCTGGGGCTGGCGGGCCGGCTGACCCTGCGGGACGGCTCGACGCGCCTGGTGAACGTCGACCGGCCGCTGCTGCGCGTTCCGCAGCTCGCCGTCCACCTGGACCGCTCGGTGACGGCGGAGGGGCTCAAGCTCGACAAGCAGCGTCATCTCCAGCCGGTGTGGGGCCTGGGCGACGACGTGCGCGACGGCGACCTGATCGCCTTCCTGGAGGAGACGGCCGGGCTCCCGGCGGGCGAGGTCACCGGCTGGGACCTGATGGTGCACTCCGTGGAGCCGCCGGCCTACCTGGGCCGCGACCGGGAGCTGCTGGCCGGGCCGCGCATGGACAACCTGCTGTCGGTGCACGCGGGCGTCGCCGCGCTGGCGGCGGTCTCCTCCGGCGCCGACCTGCCCTACATCCCCGTACTGGCCGCGTTCGACCACGAGGAGAACGGCTCGCAGTCCGACACCGGTGCGGACGGGCCGCTGCTCGGCAGCGTGCTGGAGCGCTCGGTGTTCGCGCGCGGGGGGTCCTACGAGGACCGGGCGCGGGCCTTCGCCGGGACGGTGTGCCTGTCCTCCGACACCGGGCACGCGGTCCACCCCAACTACGCCGAGCGGCACGACCCCACGCACCATCCGCGGGCCAACGGCGGGCCGATCCTCAAGGTCAACGTCAACAACCGGTACGCGACGGACGGTTCGGGGCGCGCGGTGTTCGCCGCCGCCTGCGAGAAGGCCGGGGTGCCCTTCCAGTCCTTCGTCTCCAACAACTCCATGCCCTGCGGCACCACGATCGGCCCCATCACCGCGGCCCGGCACGGCATCAGGACCGTCGACATCGGCGTGGCGATCCTCTCCATGCACAGCGCACGGGAGTTGTGCGGCGTGGACGACCCGCACCTGCTGGCCAGCGCCCTGGCGGCGTTCCTGGCGGGCTAGCGGCCGGGGAGCCGAGGGGGAGTCAACTGGCGCCGCGCATGGGCCTTCTCCGGCCGGGTACACGGATTCCACCAGGGAACCGGATGGACCGGACAGAGAGGGACACTCATGGGCCTCGGCGGATGCATCATCCTCATCGCCGCGGGAGCCATACTCACCTTCGCGACCGACTGGCACATGAAGGGAGTCAACCTCGACCTGGTCGGCATCATCCTGATGATCGTCGGCCTCATCGGCGTCAGCACCTTCAGCAGCATCGCCCGTCGCCGGCGGGTCGTGGTCCCGCCCACGACGCCGGTCATCGACGAGGAGACCCGCACGCACACCCGGCGAGACGGCTACAGCGACGGATACGGCGTGTAAGGCGAGTAAGCCCAGTAAGGCGAGCAAGGCGAGTAATTCCGGCGCACAGGGCGAGCACAGACAACCGTGAGCATTCCGTGACCGGAGTCGCCTTGTGCGGTTGTGTGAATACCGTGAAGACTCGGGAGCCTTGAGAGCCCGGGGGGATGCACGTGCCGGGCGTGGTCCACCAGCACAACCGGGGGCTCCCGTGCTCCACTCGGCGGCAACGACCGCCGTGGCACCCGATCCGAGGCCACGGCACCCGCGCCGGCACGCCGCGCGTCGCGCCCATGCCGCGCCCGACGACTTCGACCTGCCACCGCGCCTGGTGGTGCTGATCCCCGCTCACAACGAGCAGGAACGTATCTCCAACGCCATCGAGGGCCTGTGGGCGCAGACCCGGCGCCCCGACCTCATCGTCGTCGTCGCCGACAACTGCACCGACGCGACCGCCGAGATCGCCGCCGCGCACGGCGCGCAGGTCTTCCACACCCAGGGCAACACGCACAAGAAGGCCGGCGCCCTCAACCAGGCCATCGCCTGGGTGCTGCCGCACCTGGAGGACCGCGACCTGCTGCTCGTGCAGGACGCCGACACCGTGCTCAACCCGTGGTTCAGCGAGACCGCGATGTCCACGTTCAACCGCAGGGTGGGCGCGGTCGGCGGTGTCTTCTACGGCGAGGAGGGCGGCGGACTGCTCGGCCTGCTCCAGCGCATGGAGTTCCACCGCTACGCCTGGGAACTGGAGCGCACCGGCGGCAAGGCCCAGGTCCTCACCGGCACCGGCACGATGTTCCGCGCGCGGGTGCTGCGCGAGGTCCGGGCCGCCCGCCGCGCCGGGGTCATCGGCGGCGGCAGCGGCTACTACAGCCTCGCCTCGCTCACCGAGGACGACGAGATGACCAAGGCGGTCAAGACCCTCGGCTACCGGGCCATGTCACCGGCCGGCTGCGCGGTCACCACCGAGGTCATGCCGACCCTGGGCAAGCTCTGGCACCAGCGGCTGCGCTGGCAGCGCGGGGCGCTGGAGAACCTGCGCGACTACGGCTGGACCCGGGTCACCGCGCGGTACTTCGCGCAGCAGCTCCTGATGGGCTTCGGCGCGCTGTCCTTCCTCGTCTACCTCACCTTCATGATCACGTACACGTCGCTGTACGGCTGGCCCGGTCTGTCGCCGTTCTGGACCGCGATCGGGCTGATCTTCTTGGTGGAGAAGACCGTCTCGGTGCGGCGGGCGGGGCCGGGAGCGGTGCTGGTCGCCGCGCTGATGGTCCCCGAGATGCTCTACGACCTTTTCCAGCACGCCGTCTACTTCACCTCGCTGTGGGGGCTGTTGCGCCGCAGCGAGGAGAAGTGGGTGGCCACCTAGGCCACTTGGCGACAAACCCTTGTAAACCCCTCAGAGAACCCCTCAGAGAACCCCTTCAGGAGAAGCACGATGTACGGAAGAGTGATCGGCGCCGGGACCACCGGGGCCGGAGGCGCGACGCTGGCCGCGACCGGACTGTGGGTCAACAGCATGGCGATGGTGGTGGCCGCCACGACGCTGGTGGCGGCGGGAGCGGCCCTGTACAAGCTGGCTCCGCGCCGCCGGTAGGCCCCTAGGGGTGTTGGTCCATGCCGGCGAGGATCAGGGGGAGCCGGTCCGCTCCCTGGTCCGTGAGGCGGACCGGCACGCCCCAGTCCTGCTGGTGGACATGGCAGGCCGGGTACTCGTTGGCGGGGTCGTCGTCGCAGGACGCGGCCATCGCCGAGATGTGCAGAACCCCCTCCGTGACGGCCGGGTTGAGCTCCAGCTCGCGGGAGAGGTCGGTGTCCGCGCCCTCTCCCGCCAGGAGCAGCCCGGGCGGGGTCGACGACACGAGCAGGCGGGTCGACGGGCCGTAGCGCGTGTCGAGCTTCTGGCCTGACGGGGCCTCGAAGACGACGTCCAGCCGGAGCCTGCCGGGGGCTACCTCGGTGGCCGCGCGCCGCGTGCGGTGGGCGACGGCGGGGACCCGGACCGCCTCCTCCGGCAGGCGCAGGCGGGTCAGGCGGTGGCGGGCCGACTCCACGACCACGATGTCCTCGCCGACGAGCACCGCGTCGCTCGGTTCGCGCAGGTCGGTGGCGAGGGTGGTGACCTCGCCGGTCGCGGGGTCGTAGCGGCGCAGGGCGTGGTTGTAGGTGTCGCTGACGGCGACCGAGCCGTCGGGCAGGGCCGTGACGCCCAGCGGGTGCTGGAGCAGGGCCTGGCCGGCCGGTCCGTCGCGGTGGCCGAAGTCGAACAGGCCGGTGCCGACGGCGGTGTGGACGGTCCCGTCGGGGTCCACCCAGCGCAGGGCGGAGGTCTCGGAGTCGGCGAGCCAGAGGCGGTCGGCGGTGGCGGCGAGGCCGGACGGCTGGGCGAACCACGCCTCGGGGCCGGGGCCGTCGACGAGCCCCTCGTTCGTCGTGCCGGCCGTGACGGCGACGGTGTCGTCCGCCGGGTCGTACGCCCACAGCTGGTGGACGCCGGCCATGGCGATCCAGACCCGGCCGGCGAAGAGGGCGACGTCCCACGGGGAGGACAGGTCGGTCTCGCGGGCCGGTCCCGAGGTCGCGGAGCCCTGCCACCACTGCCGGCCCGTGCCGGCCAGGGTCGTGACCTCGCCGGTGGTGAGGTCGAGGCGGCGCAGGGCGTGGTTGACGGTGTCGGCGACGACGACGGAGCCCTCGTCGAGGAGGGCGAGCCCCTGCGGCTCGTTGAAGGCCGCCGTACGCGCCGTGCCGTCCGCGAACCCGCGCGCCCCGGAGCCGATCCGCCGCACCACGCTCTCGCCGTCGGCCTCCAGCTCCACCAGCTGATGCCGGGTGGTGTCGCTGACCAGCAGGTTCCCACCCGGCAGGAGGAGGGCCTTGCCCGGGAAGCGCAGGGTGGTCGGCTCCGGCTCCGGCGCCACGTACGGCCCGTCGCCGCGGCGCAGGGTGCCCTTGGCCTCGTGCTCGGCCTCCAGCTCCGTCACCAGCCGCTCGATGGCGTGCACGTGCCCCTCACCGGCGTGCTGGGCGACGACGTACCCCTCCGGGTCGATCACCACGAGCGTCGGCCACGCGCGCACCGCGTACTGCTTCCAGGTGGCGAGCTCCGGGTCGTCCAGCACCGGGTGCTCCACCCCGTACCGCTCGACGGCGTCCACCACCGCCGCGTGCTCCGCCTCGTGCACGAACTTCGGCGAGTGCACGCCGATCACCACGACCGTGTCCGCGTGCTTCTCCTCCAGCTCCCGCAGCTCGTCCAGGACGTGCAGGCAGTTGATGCAGCAGAACGTCCAGAAGTCCAGCACGACGATGCGCCCCCGCAGGTCGGCGAGGGTGTACTGCCGGCCGCCCGTGTTCAGCCAGCCGGCCCTGCCGGTCAGCTCGGGGGCGCGGACGCGGACGCGTCGGGTGGTCGGCGCCGGGGAGGAATCGCTCATGCCCCAAGGGTGCCATCCGCCACTGACAGCCGCCGCGGGCCGTCAGACGAGCCGGGCGTCGAGGTCTGGTACGGCCCGATGCCGGATGCCGGGTGTGCGACCACGGGGCGGAGCTCGCCAACGCCGTCTCCCGGAGGGTGGTGTTCGCCTCGCACCGGGACGGCGGGCAGCGGCAGTTCGTGGAGCGGCCGGTGCCCGAGGTGCCGGACGAGTCGCCGGGGCCCCTGCTGGCGTGGGCGCAGGAGCGGCTGGGGGAGCCGCTGACGGTGGCCGACCTGGCGGCCCGCGCGGCCGTCTCCCCCGCCACGCTGCACCGGCGGTTCAGGACACAGCTGGGCACGACGCCGCTGGCGTGGCTGACGGGGGTGGGGTCCCCCACGCCTTCAAGGCAGTGGGGGAGGGTGGCGCTGGCCTGCCGGCTGATCGAGCGGGGGAGGAGCGGCTGGACGTGGTGGCGGCGCGCTGCGGCCTCGGGACGGCCACCAACCTCCGCGCGCGCGTGCGGCGTGAGACCGGGCTCAGCCCGTCGGCCTACCGGCGGCGTTTCGGACCGGCCGCCGGGGAAGCGGTGACGGTATGAGATTCCTCGTACGCGACCGGCTCCTCGGCATCGGTGACGACTACTGGATCGAGGACGAGCACGGCGAAAAGGTGTTCCTCGTCGACGGCAAGGCGATGCGTCTGCGGGACACCTTCGAGATCAAGGACACGCACGGGCGCGTCCTGATCGACATCCACCAGAAGATGTTCGCGCTGCGCGACACCATGGTGATCGAGCGGGAGGGCGACGCGCTGGCGACCATCCGGCGCAAACGGCTGTCCCTGCTGCGCAACCACTACCGGGTCACCCTGGTCGACGGCACCGAACTCGACGTCAGCGGCAAGATCCTCGACCGGGAGTTCGCCATCGAGTACGACGGTGAGCTGCTCGCCGTCGTCTCGCGGCGCTGGCTGCACGTGCGCGAGACGTACGGCGTCGACGTCGTCCGCGAGGACGCGGACCCGGCCCTGCTGATCGCGGTGGCGGTGTGCGTGATCCACCTGGCGGAGAAGGAGCGGGAGGAGGACTGAGGGGCGGGGTGGAGGGCCGGGCGCGGGGACGGGTGCTTCAGAGGACCCTGTCCTTCAGTGCCGGGAACTGCTCGCGCGTCGTCGCCACCCTGGCCGGGTCGAAGTCCACGGTGAGGACCTGCTCGCCGGCGCCCGCCTCGGCCAGCACCTCGCCCCACGGATCCACCACGATCGAGTGACCCGCCTGCGGAACTCCCGCATGCGTCCCGGCCGTTCCACAGGCAAGCACGAACGCCTGGTTCTCCACCGCCCGCGCCTGAGCCAGCAGCGTCCAGTGCGCCCGGCGGCGCTCCGGCCAGCCCGCCGGGATGACCAGGCTCTCGGCGCCGGCGTCGACGAGACCGCGGAAGAGTTCGGGGAAACGGAGGTCGTAGCAGGTCGCCACACCGAGGACGGTCTCGGGCAGCCGCACCGTCACCAGGTCCCGCCCCGCGCCCATCAGCACGGCCTCGCCCTTGTCGAAGCCGAAGCGGTGGATCTTGCGGTAGGCGGCGGCCAGGTCACCGGACGGGCTGAACAGGAGGGAGGTGTTGTAGAGAGGTCCGTCAGGGTCCCGCTCGGGAATCGAGCCCGCGTGCAGCCACACGCCCGCGTCGCTCGCCGCCTTCGCCATGGCCTCGTACGTCGGCCCCTCCAGCGGCTCGGCCTCGTCCGCGAACTCCTCGTAGGCGAAGGCCCCCGTCGTCCACAGCTCCGGCAGCACCACCAGATCGGCGCCGGCCTGCTCCCGCACCAGCGACGTCACACGCCGCCGACGCGATTCGACCGATTCGCCCTCGTTCACGTCGATCTGGAGCAGAGAGGCGCGCACACTACCACCGTCCTGGCATTCGAGCCGTCCACACGGGCCTACGATCGTCACACGAAAGCACTGCCGGGGTGCCTCACAGCAGCGTAACTTAGCGTCTCAAGACACCCGCCGAGTGCAGCCACCTCCCGCTGGCAACGCCGCCACCAACCGCCCGTGTACCGACCGCCGAGGGGTCCCGTTCCGTGAGTCTGCATCCCACCCTCCAGCCCTACGCCGACGCCTGGACCCACTCCATCGAAGCGATATCCGAGCTGGTGGGGCCGCTTGTGGAGGGAGAGTGGAACCGGCGTACGCCGTGCCCGGGATGGTCGGTCAGGGACGTCGTCTCCCATGTCATCGGCCTCGACTGCGAGATGCTCGGCGACCCGCGCCCCATCCACACCCTGCCGCGCGACCTCTTCCACGTCACCAACGACCACCAGCGCTACATGGAGATGCAGGTCGACGTCCGCCGGCACCACACGGCGCCGGAGATGACCTCCGAGCTGGAGTACGTGATCATCCGCCGCAACCGCCAGCTGCGCAACGAGTCCCGGGACCCCGGCACCAAGGTGCGCGGACCGCTCGGCACCGAGCTCACGCTCGAAGAGGCCATGCGCTCCCACGCGTTCAACGTGTGGGTGCACGAGCAGGACCTGCGCGCCGCGCTCGGCCGGCCCGGCAACCTCGACTCCCCCGGCGCGCACGTCGCCCGGGACGTGCTGCTCGCTGCGCTGCCGGAGGTCGTGGCGAACAAGGCGGAGGCGCCGCGCAGTTCGGCGATCGTCTTCGACGTGCACGGGCCCGTGGAGTTCCTGCGCACCATAAGGGTCGACATCCAGGGCCGCGGCACCCTGGAGACGGCGCCCGCGCTCGGCCCCGCCGCCACCTTCACCCTGGACTGGGAGACGTATGTCCGGCTGGCCTGCGGCCGGGTGACGCCGGAGGCGGTGGCGGACCGGGTGAAGGCGGAGGGGGAGCCGGCGCTGACGGGCGCGATCCTGCGGAACTTCGCGGTGACGCCGTAGCAGCCGAAGCGGCCGGGCAGTCAAGGCGACGGCGGGCCTCAGCGGTCCTCCGTGACCGACGTGGCGACGCCGTTCACCACGACGACCTGGGCGGCCACGCCCTTCTTGGCGGCGGCCTCCAACTGGTCGAGCGTGCAGGTGTACGTCGACTCGGACATGGGGCTGCCGCAGATGGTGCCCGCGCCCCGCACGGCGGTGTCGTCGGCGACGTAGAAGGCGTGCGCGGTGCCGCCCTTCGGGGTGACCGTGTACTTGCCGGGGGCGAGGTAGGAGACGGTGCCGTCGTACGTGGCGCCGGCGTCATGGCGCTCGCGCACGACGGTGGCCACGCCGTTCCTGATGGTCACGTCGGCGGTGACGGCGGCCTTCTTTGTGGCCGTCTCCAGCTGGTCCAGCGTGCAGCGCGGGCGGGCCTCGGAGCGGGGGCTGCCGCAGATCCGGCCGGCGCCGTAGACGGCGGTGTCGTCGGCGACGTAGAAGGCCTGGTCGGTCTTGCCGGGCACATGGGCGATGTACTTGCCGGGGGCGAGGTAGATGACCGTGCCGCCGCTGACGGACGCGTTCACCCCCTGCTCGGACGTGCCCGCGTGCTGCGCGGAGGCGCCGGCGGACGTGGACCGGCCCGAGCTCTTGGACGTCTTGGAAGCCGTCTTCGAAGAGCCGGACGTCTTGGCCGGGCTGGTGGTCTTGGTGGTCGACGTGTGGTGCGAGCTGGAGGTCCCCGTGTTCGTGGAGCCGTTCTGACACGCCGTCATCAGCAGGCCGGCCGTGATCGCGGCGGTGACGAGGGTGGCCTTGCGCAGGTGGCGGTTCATCAGGAGGTTCCCTTCGGGAGCGTCGTGAGCCTCGGTGCGAGACTGCGTTCGACGACCAAGAGGTCGCCGGGCCCTCCCTGGTAACGCCCGTCCCCGCTTCAGGACACCCCTGTCACACCGCCATGACAGAGCAACACCTGCGCTGTGAAGGCGCGTTGGAGTGAACCGGGTCGTCCGGGCCGACCCGGTGCACCAGGTGCACCGGGTCACGCCGGCACGTGCACCGTCTCCACCCTGCTGGCGACCAGCCGCTCCCGCTCCCGGCGCGCCGCCCGCCGCCGCAGCCGCAGGATCTGGCTGACGCCGAGCGCCTGGAGCACGAAGACCGCGGAGAAGGCGATGGTGTAGTCGTCGCCGGTCGCGTCCAGCAGGACGCCGATCAGGAACAGGGTCGTCATGGAGGCGACGAAGCCGCCCATGTTCGTGATGCCGGAGGCCGTGCCCTGCCGCTCCGGCGGGTTCGCCGGCCGTGCGAAGTCGAAGCCGATCATGGAGGCGGGGCCGCAGGCGCCGAGCACCGTGCACAGCACCAGCAGGAGCGCCATCGGCGCGTGGGCGCCGGGCCAGGCCAGGGTGAGCGCCCACATCACCGCCGTCGCCCCGACCGTGCCCAGGGCCAGCGGCAGCCGCGCCGCGTGGTGCCGGGCGACGATCTGGCCGTAGACCAGGCCGACGACCATGTTCGACAGCACGACCAGGGTGAGGAGTTCGCCGGCCGTGGCGCGGCTGAGGCCCTGCGCCTGGACCAGGAACGGCAGCCCCCACAGCAGCAGGAACACCATCGCCGGGAACTGGGTCGTGAAGTGCACCCACAGGCCGAGCCGGGTGCCGGGCTCGCGCCAGGACGCGGTGATCTGGCGGCGCACGTAGGCGGCGCCCTGGTGGGGCGTGGGTGCCGGCTCGTGTCCCTCGGGGTGGTCCTTGAGGAAGACCAGCAGCAGGACGAGGACGACGACTCCGGCGAGCGCGCTGCCGGCGAACGCGGGGGTCCAGCCGATGCCGTGCAGCAGCCTGGCCAGCACCAGGGTGGAGACGAGGTTGCCCGCCATGCCGACGAGTCCCGCGAGCTGCGCGACCAGCGGGCCGCGCCGGGCCGGGAACCAGCGGGTGCCGAGCCGCAGCACGCTGATGAACGTCATCGCGTCACCGCAGCCGAGCAGGGCGCGGGAGGCCAGGGCGGTGCCGTAGGAGGCCGAGAACGCGAAGCCGAGCTGGCCGGCGGTGAACAGGACGACGCCGATGGTCAGCACCCTCTTGGTGCCGAGCCGGTCGACCAGCAGGCCGACGGGTATCTGCATGCCGGCGTAGACGAGCAGTTGCAGGATCGAGAACGTCGACAGCGCGGAGGCGCCCACGTGGAAGCGGTCGGCCGCGTCGAGGCCGGCGACGCCGAGGGACGTACGGAAGATGACGGCGACGAAGTAGACCGCGACGCCGATGCCCCAGACCCACATCGCGCGCCGGCCGCCCGGCGGGTCACCCGGAAGAGTGGTTGCGGAGGCGGGCCTCATCGGACCTCACCCCGGGCGAGGTGCGAGAACCAGCCGATGTGCCGGTGCACGACCGCGACGGCCGCCGCCGCGTCACCGGAGCGCAGCGCCTGGAGGATCTCCTCGTGTTCGGCGAGGGTCTTGGCGATGCGGTCGGGGTGGGAGTGCATGACGGCGACGCCCATGCGCAGCTGGCGGTCGCGGAGCTGGTCGTAGAGCCGGGAGAGGATCTCGTTGCCGCCGCTGCGGACGATCTCGGCGTGGAAGCAGCGGTCGGTGACGGCGGCCCCGGCCAGGTCGCCGGCGGCGGCCTGTTCCTTCTGCCTGGCCAGCAGGTGTTCCAGGCGCTCGACGAGGCCGGCGGGGGCGGGTACAGCCTTCTTCGCCGCGTGCTCCTCGACCAGCAGCCGGGTCTCCACCACGTCCGCGATCTCCTGGGCGGACACCGGCAGCACCAGCGCGCCCTTCTTGGGGTAGAGCCTGATCAGCCCCTCCACCTCCAGCCGCAGCAGCGCCTCGCGCACCGGCGTGCGGGAGACCCCGACGGCCTCGGCGAGCTCGCCCTCGGTCAGCAGGGTGCCGCCCTCGTAGCGGCGCTCCAGGACGCCCTGCTTGACGTGGGTGTAGACGCGGTCGGCGGCGGGGGGCTGTTTCGGCGGTGCGAGGGACGCTGGGGACATGGGCACATCATAGATACAACACGTACGCATGAGTTCGGGCCGTCCATGATGCGGACGTGCGGTGGACCCGGCGCGGCCGGGCGTGTAGCAAACGCGTCACAACACCCAGTCCTGCCCCAGCGGCCACACAACCTTTCGTGCTAGATACGAGTCACACACGTGCGGCCCCACCTTCTTCTCCCCTCAACTCGGCCGCACAGCAGGGGCATTCGACTTCATTCGGGGTATCTCAGTTGAAAACCGGCATCAAGGGCATCCGCCTCCGCAGAGCCGCAGCCGTCGCCATGACGACCGGCGCAGTGCTCGCCACCGGAGCCCTCACCGCGGTTCCGGCGCAGGCCGTCACGACGCCCAGCATCACCGCCAAGGGCGGCTTCCTGATGAACAGCGCCACCGGCAAGACCCTCTACACCAAGTCCGCCGACACCAAGCGGCTGACGGCCTCCACCACCAAGATCATGACCGCGAAGGTCGTGCTCTCGCAGTCGAACCTGAACCTGGACGCCAAGGTCACCATCAAGAAGGCGTACAGCGACTACATCGTCTCCAAGGGCGCCTCGTCGGCGCACCTGATCGTCGGTGACAAGGTCACCGTGCGGCAGCTGCTGTACGGGATGATGCTGCCGTCGGGCTGCGACGCCGCGATGGCGCTGGCCGACAAGTACGGCTCCGGCACCACGGTCTCGGCCCGCACCAAGAACTTCATCTCCAAGATGAACACCATGGCCAAGAGCCTGGGCATGACGAACACGCACTTCGACTCGTTCGACG
The DNA here is from genome assembly GCF_054850255.1 of Streptomyces sp. 7R007. NCBI lineage: Bacteria > Bacillati > Actinomycetota > Actinomycetes > Kitasatosporales > Streptomycetaceae > Streptomyces > Streptomyces sp. 7R007. Next base: position 120,496 of record NZ_JBTWMV010000010.1, read on the forward strand.
GAATAAGCAATGGCTCGAACTACTCGACGCCGCGTGACCTGACGAAGGTCGCCCGGAGCGTGATGAAGAGCTCGACCTTCAAGACCGTCGTGAAGACCAAGTCGTACACGGCGAAGACGATCACGAAGACCGGCTCCACCCGCACCATGGCGGCCTGGACGAACACGAACACGCTGCTCGGCTGGAACGGCACGCTCGGCATCAAGACCGGGTCGGGTACGGACGCCAAGTACTGCCTCGTCTTCGCCGCGACGAAGGACGGCGAGTCGGTGATGGGCGCGGTGATGACCGCTCCGTCGGCGGCCGACCGCACGACCGACGTGAAGAAGCTCATCAACTACGGCTACGCCAAGATCAGCTGACGCACGCGCACGATTCGTCTCCCGAAGGCCCGTCGCAGCCTGCGACGGGCCTTCACCATGAGGTCATGACAACCACGACCCTGCGTCCCGCGACCCTCGACGACGTGGACGCCCTCACCGACCTCCACACCCGGGCCCGCACCGCGTACTACCGAGCAGGCGGCCACACGGCCCCGGACCTCACCTCCCCCGAGGCCCGCGCGAGTCGGCGCGAGGCGTGGCTGCGGGCGCTTCGCTCCGGGGACCGGACGGTGCTCTGTGCCGTCGAGACGCGTGCGTTGGTGGGGCTGATCTCGATGGGACCGCCCCACGACCCCGACCTGAACCCCGCGACGACCGGCCAGCTCCACCAGATCCACGTCAGCCCGTCCTGCTGGGGCCGGGGCATCGGCAGCCGGCTGCACGCGAGCTTCGTGCGGTTCCTGCGCGACACCTCCCGCGACACGGGCGTGCTGGAGGCGTGGGAGGGCAACAGTCGTGCCCGGTCCTTCTACGCCCGGCGTGGCTGGCGTCCGGACGGCCGTTCCAGGCCGGGCCCGGGCGGGGTGGACTACCTACGCCTGCGGCTGACGCCGAGCCTGTAGCGTGCATGCGCCGGAAGGGGGCGGGCGGGGTCGCCGGTGTGGCGGCCCGCCCCCTCCGTGGTCACGCCCAGGTGATCAGGCGCTTCGGCTGTTCCAGGATGGACGCCACGTCGGACAGGACCTTCGAGCCGAGTTCGCCGTCGACCAGGCGGTGGTCGAAGGAGAGGGCCAGGGTGGTCACCTGACGGGGCTTCACCTTGCCCTTGTGGACCCACGGCTGGAGCTTGATCGCGCCGACCGCCAGGATCGCCGACTCGCCGGGGTTGAGGATCGGCGTGCCGGTGTCGACGCCGAAGACGCCGACGTTGGTGATGGTGACCGTGCCGCCCTGCATGGCCGCGGGGGACGTCTTTCCCTCGCGGGCCGTGGCGACCAGGTCGCCCAGGGACTCGGCCAGTTGCGGCAGCGTCTTGGCGTGGGCGTCCTTGATGTTCGGGACGATCAGCCCGCGCGGGGTCGCCGCCGCGATGCCCAGGTTGACGTAGTGCTTGACGACGATCTCCTGCGCCGCCTCGTCCCAGGACGCGTTGATCTCGGGGTTGCGCTTGATGGCGACCAGCAGGGCCTTGGCGATCAGCAGGAGGGGGTTGACCCGCAGCCCCTGCATCTCCTTGTCCTGCTTGAGCTCCTCGACCAGCTTCATCGTGCGCGTGACGTCGACCGTCACGAACTCCGTGACGTGCGGCGCGGTGAACGCCGAGCCGACCATCGCCTGCGCGGTGGCCTTCCGGACGCCCTTGATGGGGATACGCGTCTCCCGGGCCCCGTCGAAGGAGACCGTCACCGGCGCGGGCGCCGCCGCGGCCGGCTGCGGCCGAGGTTGCTGCTGCGTCTCCGCGGGCTGCGCGGCGACGGCCGCGTGCACGTCCTCGCGCGTGATGATGCCGTCCGGCCCGGACGGGGTGACCGTCGCGAGGTCGACGCCCAGGTCCTTGGCCAGCTTGCGCACCGGCGGCTTGGCGAGCGGGCGGGGCCTGTCGGCGACGGCGGCCGGCCCGTGGCCGTTCAGCTCGGTCTGGATCGCCGTGGAAGCCTGGGAGAGCACCACGTCCGGTCCCTTGCGGGGGCGGCGCTTGGTGGAGGAGGCGGCCACGCCGTACCCCACGAGGACCGGCTGGCGGCCCGAACCCTCCGGCTTCCCCTCCTCGGGCGCCTTCTCGGCGGCGGGCGCCTCCGGCGCGGGAGCCGGCGCCCCGCCCGCCACGTCGACCGCGATGATCGCCGTGCCCACGTCCACCGTGGTGCCCTCGGGGAAGTGCAGCTCTCTGACGATCCCGTCGTAGGGGATGGGCAGTTCGACGGCCGCCTTCGCCGTCTCGACCTCGCAGACCACCTGCCCGTCGGTGACCTCGTCGCCGGGCTGGACGTACCACTTGAGGATCTCGGCCTCGGTGAGCCCCTCGCCCACGTCCGGCATCTTGAACTCGCGTACGGACGCTTCCGTCATCGTCGTCACGACCCTCTCCTCAGTACGCCAGGGCGCGGTCGACGGCGTCGAGCACCCGGTCCAGGCCCGGCAGGTACTCCTCCTCCAGGCGGGCCGGCGGGTAGGGGGCGTGGTAGCCGCCGACCCTGAGGACCGGTGCCTCCAGGTGGTAGAAGCAGCGCTCGGTGATGCGGGCGGCGATCTCCGCGCCCGAGCCGAAGAACACCGGCGCCTCGTGGACCACGACCAGGCGGCGGGTCTTCTCCACCGAGGTCTGGATCGAGTCGAAGTCGAGCGGGGAGACCGAGCGCAGGTCCAGGACCTCCAGGCTGCGGCCCTCCTCCGCGGCCGCGTCGGCGACCTCCTGGCAGAGCTTGACCATCGGACCGTAGGCGGCGAGGGTCAGGTCGGTGCCCTCGCGCACGACCCGCGCCTTGTGCAGCGGGCCGGGGATCGCCTCGGTGTTGACCTCGCCCTTGTCCCAGTAGCGTCGCTTGGGCTCGAAGAAGATCACCGGGTCGTCGCTCTGGATGGCCTGCTGCATCATCCAGTACGCGTCCGAGGCGTTGGACGGGGAGACCACCTTCAGGCCCGCCACGTGCGCGAAGAGCGACTCGGGGGACTCGGAGTGGTGCTCGACCGCGCCGATGCCGCCGCCGTAGGGGATGCGCACGACGACCGGGAGCTTGACCTTGCCCAGCGAGCGCGCGTGCATCTTGGCGAGCTGGGTGACGATCTGGTCGTAGGCCGGGAAGACGAAGCCGTCGAACTGGATCTCCACCACCGGGCGGTACCCCCGCAGGGCGAGGCCGATCGCGGTGCCGACGATGCCGGACTCGGCGAGGGGGGTGTCGATGACACGGCTGTCGCCGAAGTCCTTCTGCAGGCCGTCCGTGACCCGGAAGACACCGCCGAGCTTGCCGACGTCCTCGCCCATGACGAGCACCTTGGGGTCGGACTCCAGGGCGCGGCGCAGCGACTCGTTGACCGCCTTCGCCAGAGCCATCTTCTCGGCCATCTCAGTTGCCCCCTTCATCCGCGAACGACGCCTGGTAGGCGGCGAACTGGGCTCGCTCCTCGTCGACGAGCGCGTGCCCGTCCGCGTACACGTTCTCGAAGATGGCGAAGCGGTCCGGGTCCGGCATGGCGCGGACCGCCTCACGCACTCGTTTGCCCAACGCCTCGGACTCCGCCTCCAGTTCCGCGAAGAATCCCTCGTCCGCGTGGTTTGAGGCCTCCAGGAACCGGCGAAGGCGCAGGATCGGGTCCTTCGCCTCCCAGGCCAGACGCTCCTCGTCGCCGCGGTAGCGGGTGGGGTCGTCGGAGGTGGTGTGGGCGCCCATGCGGTACGTGTACGCCTCGACCAGGGTGGGGCCCTCGCCGTTGCGGGCGCGCTCCAGCGCCCACTTGGTGACCGCGAGGCAGCCGAGGACGTCGTTGCCGTCGACGCGGACGCCGGGGAAGCCGTAGCCCTGGGCGCGCTGGTAGAGCGGGACGCGGGTCTGCTTCTCGGTCGGCTCGGAGATCGCCCACTGGTTGTTCTGGCAGAAGAACACGACCGGGGCGTTGTAGACGGCGGAGAAGGTGAAGGACTCCGCGACGTCGCCCTGGCTGGAGGCGCCGTCGCCGAAGTAGGCGATCACCGCGCTGTCGGCGCCGTCCTTGGCCACGCCCATCGCGTAGCCCGTGGCGTGCAGGGTCTGGGAGCCGATGACGATCGTGTACAGGTGGAAGTTGTTGCCGTTCGGGTCCCAGCCGCCGTTGTTCACGCCGCGGAACATGCCGAGCAGGTTGGTCGGGTCGACCCCGCGGCACCAGGCGACGCCGTGCTCGCGGTAGGTCGGGAAGACGTAGTCGTCGTCGCGCAGCGCCCGTCCGGAGCCGATCTGGGCGGCCTCCTGGCCCAGCAGCGAGGCCCACAGGCCCAGCTCGCCCTGGCGCTGCAGGGCGGTGGCCTCGGCGTCGAAGCGCCGGGTGAGCACCATGTCGCGGTAGAGACCGCGCAGCTCATCGGGGGTGATGTCGGCGACGTACCGGTCGTACTCGGCGTTTCGGACGCGCTCGCCCTCGGGCGTCAGCAGCTGGACGAGCTCGGGGTCGGTGCCCGGCGCGTTCTTTGCGGTCGTCCGCTTGCCGGCCGTGCTCTTGGTTCCGGCGCTGCGTCGCGGTTTGCGCGCGGCAGTGCTCTCCACGGTCACGTGTGCTCCTCCGTCGGTCCGGCTACCCGGGTTCGCCGGGTGCCAGTGCGGCTCACCTGACTCCCACGGACGCACAGGGTGGGTGCGGCTCGTGCGGGAACAGGCGTGACAGGTGCCCCGGCGAGCGCCCTGCAAGAGGCACGTTACCCAGTGCTCCACATTTCTGTGAAACCCCTCCTGACCTGCGATTTTGCTTGGATTTCCAAGTAAATCGCGAAAGCCGGGAACAGTCGCTGGTCACAGCCTTGCAGGGGGCCGGAACAACGGCACGTTATCCCGGTGACCCAGGTCACGGGAAGAGGCCACCTGGGGCGGGACGCACGCGCGCGTGTGAGACTGCCTACATGCGCGAAGACGGAAAAATCCGGGTATTCCTCCTCGACGATCACGAGGTGGTCCGGCGCGGTGTGCACGAGCTGCTGTCCGTCGAGGACGACATCGAGGTGGTCGGCGAGGCGGGCACCGCGGCCGACGCGCTGGCACGGATTCCGGCCACCCGGCCCGACGTCGCGCTGCTCGACGTACGGCTGCCGGACGGCAGCGGTGTCGAGGTGTGCCGCGAGCTGCGCTCCCGGGACGAGTCGGTGCGCTGTCTGATGCTGACGTCCTTCGCCGACGACGAGGCCCTCTTCGACGCGATCATGGCGGGCGCCGCCGGCTACGTCCTCAAGGCCATCCGGGGCGGCGAGCTCCTGGCGGCCGTGCGGGACGTCGCGGCCGGCCGGTCCCTGCTCGACCCGGTGGCCACCGCGCGCGTGCTGGAGCGGCTGCGCGACGGCGGCGGGCGGGACGACGAGCTCGCGCACCTCACCGAGCAGGAGCGCAGGATCCTCGACCTGATCGGCGAGGGGCTCACCAACCGCCAGATCGGCGAGCAGCTGCACCTCGCCGAGAAGACGATCAAGAACTACGTGTCCGGTCTGCTGTCCAAACTCGGTATGCAGCGGCGCTCGCAGGCGGCCGCGTTCGTGGCCCGGATGCACGCGGAGAAGCACTGAGACCCGGCCGGTTCGGGACCTACGTCCCTGGTGCCGCCGCTTCCGCCGCCCGCACAGTGGGTGCATGCCCTCCGCCGAACAGCTCGCCGTCGACCTGCTCGCCCGCACCGACCACGGCCGTATCGCCACCAGCATGCGCGCCCTGCCCTTCCTCGCCTTCGCCCGGCACATCGTCGACGGCGACCGGGTGCTGCTGCGGCTGCCCGCGAACTGCGGCTACCACCGGGCGTGCGCCGGCGGCGTCGTCGCGTACGGCGCGGACAACCTGGGCTCGGCGCGGCCGGGCGAGGGCCTGTGGTCGGCGCAGGTGGTCGGCGAGTGCGGCGTCCACGAGCCGACGGCCGCCGAGATCGAGCGGTTCGGGCCCGCGCCCCGCCTGGTGGACGGCGAGCCCTACGAGCCCGTCTACCTGAGCGTGACGCCCCGGTTCGCCACGGTCCACTCGACCGACGACGCCCTGGAACGCCACTTCGAGCACATGGCGTGACCGAATGCGACTGTCTGTGACAAAGCCCAGCTCACAGCCCCGCCCTCTGCCCTAGCATCGGGCGCGTGCCGCGCTCCCACGTACCACCCCACGTACCTCACGCGCCCCCGCTGGGCGCCCTCCTGCGCCAGTACCGCGCGGGCTGTGCCGTCACCTGCGAGCCCGTCGAGCAGGGGCTGCTCAACCGCGGTTACCGCCTGTGCACCACCCGGGGCCGCTACTTCCTCAAGCACCACTTCGACCCCGAGACCGCCGATCCGGCCGCCATCGCCCGCCAGCACCGCGCCACCGAGCGCCTGGCCGGCCTCGGCGTCCCGGTCGCGCCCCCGCTCGCCGACCGCGAGGGACGCACGGTCGCCGTCGTCGGCGGCCACGCCTACGCCCTGCACCCGTGGATCGACGGACGCCACCGTCACGGCGGCCAGCTCGGCACCGGGCAGTGCGCGCGGCTGGGGACGCTCCTGGGCGCCGTGCACGCCGGTCTGGAGCGCGTGATGCCGGCGCACGCGCGCGCGGAGCCGGCGGGCAGCGCCGACCCCGCCGACACGTTCACCCTCATCGACGACCTGCTCGCCCGGGTCCGCCGGCACCGGCCCGCCGACTCCTTCGACGAACTGGCCCGCCACCGCCTCGTGGAACGGCGCGCGCTCCTGGAACGCCACGCCGACCGCCGGCCGCCGCGCGGGGCCTCGGTCGGCTGGGTGCACGGCGACTTCCACCCGTTCAACCTGCTCTACCGGGGTGACGCGCCCGCCGCCATCGTCGACTGGGACCGCCTCGGCGTGCGCCCGCGCGCGGAGGAGGCCGTACGCGCCGCCGCGATCTTCTTCGTACAGCCTTCGGGCACCCTCGACCTGGCGAAGGTGCGGGCGTACGCGCGCGCGTACCGGCGCACGGCCGACGCCACGCCCGCCCAGCTCGCGGCGGCCGTGCACCGGGTGTGGTGGGAGCGCCTGAACGACTTCTGGATGCTGCGCTGGCACTACGAGCGCGGCGACACCCGCGCGGACCCCCAGTTCCCGGCGGCCTCGGCGCTGGCGGTGTGGTGGACGCGGGAGTACGAGGCGGTGTGCGAGGCGTTCACGGGGTGACGAACGGGGACGCGCCGCGCGCGCGTGGGGGCGCGATGACGTCCCTACGCGCGCGTGCTCGCTGTCAGAGGCCGTTGCCGCCCAGGGTGGTACCGGCGTCGGCGCCACCCGACGGGTCGCTCGAGGTCGACGGCTGCGACGCCGTGTCACTCGGCTCGTCCGTCGGCTCCTGGGTGGTCGGCTCGCTGGACGGCTCGTTCGACGGCTCCCTGCTCGCGCTCTGCGACGGCGTGTAGGAGGGCGTGTACGACGGCGTGTAGTCCGAGCCGCCGCCCGTGCCGGTGCTGTCGTCGGTGGACGTGTCCGTCGGCTGGTCGCTCGACGTGTCGCTCGGCGTCTCGCTGGCCGAGTCGTCCTTCGTGGACGTCGTCGCCGTCGGCGACTCGGTGGTGCCGGAGCCGCCCCCGCCGCCCCCGCCGTTCTGCAGGGCCAGCGCGACGCCGGCCGCGATGGCGATCACCGCGAGCACGGCGAGGATCCACAGCTTGCCGCGGCCGCTGCCCTTGTTGCCGTGCCCCTCGAAGCCGCCGTCGTCCCCGCCGCCGTAACCGGTGGGCAGGATCGGCTGGGGGATCTGCGTCGTGCCGGAGCCGTCGCCGGGGTGCGGCAGCACCGCCGTACCGGCGAAACCGGCCGCCGGGGTCTGCCGGCCGTCGTGCACGTCGACCGGGCCGGTGTTCCAGGTGCCGGTGTGGCCGCCCTGGTCGTAGAGCATCTGGAGCCCGTACTGGACCAGCCCGCGCATCTCCTCGGCGGTCTGGAAGCGGTCGTCGGGCTCCTTGGCCAGCGAGCGCATGACCAGGCCGTCCAGCTCCGGCGGCGACTCGCCGCCCGAGACCTGGGACGGCGGGACCGGGGTGTCCTGGACGTGCTGGTAGACCACCGACAGCGGGGTCTCGCCGACGAACGGCGGCCTGAGCGCGAGGAGTTCGTAGAGCAGACAGCCCGTCGCGTACAGGTCGGAGCGGTGGTCCACGGCCTTGCCCAGCGCCTGCTCCGGGGAGAGGTACTGCGGGGTGCCCATGACCATGCCGGTCTGCGTCATCGTCGTGGACGCGCCGTGCAGCGCGCGGGCGATGCCGAAGTCCATCACCTTGACGGCGCCGTTGTGGGTGATGATGACGTTGGCCGGCTTGATGTCGCGGTGCACGATGCCGTGCTGGTGTGAGTAGGCCAGCGCCTCCAGGACACCCGAGACGATGATCAGGGCCTGCTCGGGGCCGGGCGCCTCGGCGTTGATGAGGAGGTCGCGGATGGTGCGGCCCTCGACCAGCTCCATGACGATGTACGGCACGCTCTGGCCGCCCACGAAGTCCTCGCCGGAGTCGTACACGGCGACGATCGCGTGGTGGTTGAGGCCGGCCACCGACTGGGCCTCGCGCGTGAAGCGGGCCTTGGAGACCGGGTCCTCGGCGAGGTCGGCGCGCAGCAGCTTGACCGCGACGGTGCGCCCCAGCCGCACGTCCTCGGCGGCGAACACCTCCGCCATGCCGCCCCGCCCGAGTCTGCGGGTCAGCCGATATCGGCCGTCGCCGACCAGCCCGCCGTTACCCCACATCTCCGGCGCATCTGACATACCGCCGCCAGTCGCCTCGGGGTCGGACGGGCCCTGAGCGCGCTGCTGCTGTGCCATCAGTCCTCGCCGTCGTTTCTGCCCGCGGTGCGCGCGGTGTTGTTACGGTCTCCGTCGGCCACGCTACAGCCTCCGCGCAAGCCGCAGGTCCGGGATGGGTGCCGGAACCGGCACAGGACGGACCGGCCATCAAACCGCCATCGTGCGCCGTCGTGCAAATTCTGTGTACCGGCCGTACAGCGTCTGTAACGCTCGCGCGACGCTTCTTTCGCAGACGGTCACGGAACGGGCACCAAGCTTGACGTGTCAGTGCCCTGGGGCAGACTTGGCCGGGAATGAGCCATTCGATCAACGACAGCCGGGCCGGCGCCAGAAGGCCGATGGGGGACGCAACAACATGAGCCAGGACGGCGCACACGGCCGGTACGCGGGGCGCGCGCTCGCCGGCGGCCGCTACCAACTGCGCGACTTGCTCGGTGAGGGCGGCATGGCCTCGGTGCACCTGGCGTACGACGCCGTGCTCGACCGCCAGGTCGCGATCAAGACCCTGCACACCGACCTCGGCCGGGAACAGGCCTTCCGCGAGCGCTTCCGCCGCGAGGCACAGGCCGTGGCGAAGCTCACGCACACCAACATCGTCTCCGTCTTCGACACCGGCGAGGACGATCTGGACGGCATGACGACCCCGTACATCGTCATGGAGTACATCGAGGGCCGCCCGCTCGGCTCCGTACTCGACGCGGACGTACGGCAGTTCGGCGCGATGCCCGCCGACAAGGCGCTGAAGATCACCGCGGACGTGCTCGCGGCGCTGGAGATCAGCCACGAGATGGGGCTGGTGCACCGGGACATCAAGCCGGGCAACGTGATGATGACCAAGCGCGGCGTCGTCAAGGTGATGGACTTCGGCATCGCGCGCGCCATGCAGTCCGGCGTCACCTCGATGACCCAGACCGGCATGGTCGTCGGCACCCCGCAGTACCTCTCGCCCGAGCAGGCCCTCGGCCGCGGTGTCGACGCCCGCTCCGACCTGTACTCGGTCGGCATCATGCTGTTCCAACTGGTCACCGGCCGCCTGCCGTTCGACGCGGACTCCCCGCTGGCCATCGCGTACGCGCATGTGCAGGAGGAGCCGGTCGCGCCCTCCTCCATCAACCGCGCGCTGCCCCCGGCGGTGGACGCGCTGGTCGCCCGCGCGCTGAAGAAGAACCCGAACGAGCGCTTCCCGAGCGCCGTCGCCATGCGCGACGAGTGCCTGCGGGTGGCCGCGTCCTTCCAGGCCGCCCCGCCCAGCATCGTCCCGGGCGCCCCGGCGCAGGCCGGCTCCGGCGTCGGTTCCGCCGTGTTCCCGCCGGTCGACCAGGCGACGCCGGCACCGACGGGCCCGGTGCAGACGCCGTACCAGCCGACGCCGAACCCGTACGGCACGCCCACCCCGTCCCCGGCCTACGGCTACCCGCAGCAGCAGGGCGGTTACGGCTATACGCAGCAGCACGGCGCGGCCACCCCGCCGCCGTACAACATCACGCCCCAGCCGCCCACGCCCGTGCCCTCGGGCGGCGGCAGGACCAACAAGCCGGTGATCATCGGCTCGGTCGTCGTGTCGGTCGTGGCCGTCTGCGGTCTGATCGCGGCGCTGGTCCTGAACAACAACGGCAGCGGCGACGAGGGCAAGGGCGGCACCAGCAGCGCGAGCGCCTCGGCGACCAAGGCGGCGGGCTACCGCGGGCCGGACACCTCGAAGACGATCGAGACGACCGAGTGCACGGAGCCGCAGGAGTCGTACAACGACCCCGACAAGATCCGGGTGCCCGACTTCCGGTTCAAGTACGTCGGGTCGGTCAAGCAGTGCCTCCAGGCCGCCGGCTGGGGCAAGACGATCAAGAACGTCGACGAGAACACGTACGGCGAGGGCGCGGTGATCGACCAGTACCCGGCCGCCGGGACGGACGTCGACCCGAAGGACATGCCGGAGATCCAGCTCAGCGTCTCGACGGGCAACCCGCCGTCCTGACCGTCCCGGCCGTCCTGACCGGCTCCCGGTGAGAGAAGGGCCCGGCGGTCGCCGGGCCCTTGGCCGTCTCGGAGTGGGGGATCGGATCTACAGGTACGGTCCGCCGGAGCGGCCGCCGGGGTGGCCGTCCTCGCCCATCCCCTGGGCGACGCCCGGCGGCAGGGCGCGGCGCATCTGCTCCAGCTGGGCCCGGGCCGCCATCTGCTGGGCGAACAGGGTGGTCTGGATCCCGTGGAAGAGGCCCTCCAGCCAGCCCACCAACTGGGCCTGCGCGATGCGCAGTTCCGCGTCGCTGGGGGTCGTGTCGTCCGTGAACGGCAGGGACAGCCGCTCCAGCTCCTCCACCAGTTCCGGCGCCAGACCGTCCTCCAGCTCCTTCACCGAGCTGGCGTGGATCTCCTTGAGCCGGACCCGGCTCGCCTCGTCCAGCGGAGCCGCTCGCACCTCCTCCAGCAGCTGCTTGATCATGCTGCCGATCCGCATCACCTTGGCCGGCTGCTCGACCTGCTCCGTCACCGGAGTCTCGCGGGAGTCCTCGTCGCTTCCGCCGCCGATCGCCATGCCGTCCTGGCCCACGACCAGGATCTGGGGATTCTCCGGCGACCTTTCGTTCCTCGGCATCTCCATGCCGCCATTCTCTCGCACCCGTGCATCTCATCACCGTGGTGCCCCCGGTGGAGGGTGATCCACCGTTTACGCCGTTCGGGTTTACGTCATTCCTCCACGTCACGGCCCCGGGCGAGGCGCAGCAGCCGGGCCTCGCAGTGCTCGAGCCAGCGGATCTCGGCCTCCGCGTGGCACACGAGCTGCTCCAGCACCAGCAGCCGCGCCACCTGGTCCGGGTGCTCGGGCGCCAGCGCCAGCAGCTGCGCCCGCTGCCGTACGTACTCGTGCAGCGCGTCCGCCACGTGCCGGCGCTGTGCCTCGACGACCTTGGAGACGTCCACGCCGGGTGTGCCGACCGCCAGGGCCAGCTTGATCGCCAGCTCGTCGCGGGGTGGGCCGGCGCGCTCCACGGGGGTCGCGAACCAGGTGCGCAGCTCGGCCCGGCCCGCGTCCGTCAGGGCGTACAGCGCCCGTCCCGCCTCGTCCGCGCCGTCCTGGACGACCATGCCGTCCCGTTCCAGCCGGCCGAGGGTCGTGTACACCTGCCCGATGTTCAGCGGCCAGCTCCCGCCCGTCCGCGCCTCGAACTCGGTGCGCAACCGGGAGCCGTAGCGGGGGCCGCCCTGCAGCAGCACGAGCAGCCCGTGACGTATCGACATACCCGGATTGTGCAGCGACTCCGGTTCATCCGGCGGTTCGGAACCGGCGGTTTCGAACCGCCGGTTCCGAACGGGCGCTTTCCACTCTTTGGCGGAGTCCGGCATGCCGGTGGCCGGGTGCGGCGCGAGGGTGGGGATGTGATGCTTTCGGTGCGTTTGCTACAGAGGGCCGGGGTCGTGGTGGCCGTGGTCGGCATGTGGTGCGGCGGCGCCGCGTACGCGGTGACCACGGCGTACGACGTGACGGCGGCGCACGCCCCGGCCCCCACGCCCTCGCACCCGGCCGAGCCCTCGCGGGCCGGGAGCCGGGCAGGCGAGGGCCGGGAGCGGCCCGGGCGGGCGGAGGAGACGCAGGAGCCCGGCGAGGAGACCGCGGGCGAGGGGGACGTCGACGAGGATCCGCAGGACGCGCAAGACGAGGGAGCCGGGGACGAGAGTCCCGACGCCTCCGAGCCGCCCCAGGAGGCCGCCGCGCAGGTCACCCCGACGCCCCCGCCGCAGCCCGTACGGCAGGCCGTCGCGCACGCCGAGCGCCCCACGGAGCCCGTCCTGCGCATCCTCCCCCTGGGCAGCGGCCTGGTACTGATCGGCCTCGGCCTGGGGCTGGCCTTCGTGGGACTGCGGCTGCGCAGGGGCTAGCCCCGCGGTGTCACCAGCAGGACCTTGCCGACGTGGCCGCTCTCCTCCACCACCCGGTGGGCGGCGCCCGCGTCGCTCATGGGCAGTTCCCGGTCCACGACCGGACGGACATGGCCGCCCGCCAGCAGCGGCCACACATGCTCCCGTACGGCCGCCACGATCGCCGCCTTCTCGGCGAGCGGACGGGCGCGCAGCGAGGTCGCACTGATCGCGGCGCGCTTGGTCAGCAGCGTGCCGATGTTCAGCTCGCCCTTGACGCCGCCCTGCATGCCGATGATCGCGAGCCGGCCGTTGACGGCGAGGGTCTGGACGTTGCGGCCGAGGTACTTGGCGCCCATGTTGTCGAGGATGACGTCGGCGCCCGCCCCGTCGGTGGCCTTCTTGACCTCGGCGACGAAGTCCTGCTCCTTGTAGTTGATCAGCACGTCGGCGCCGAGCGCGGCGCACTGGTCCAGCTTCTCCTTGGTGCCCGCGGTCACGGCGACCTTGGCGCCGACGGCCTTGGCGAGCTGGATCGCCATCGTGCCGATGCCGCTGGAGCCGCCGTGCACGAGCAGCGTCTCACCCGGCCGCAGGTGGGAGATCATGAAGACGTTCGACCAGACCGTGCAGACCACCTCGGGCAGCGCCGCGGCCTGCTTCAGGTCGATCCCCTCGGGCACCGGCAGCAGCTGACCGGCCGGGACGACGACCTTCTCGGCGTAGCCGCCGCCGGCGAGCAGCGCGCACACCTCGTCGCCGACGCTCCAGCCGGAGACGCCCGGGCCGAGGGCGGCGACCCGTCCGGAGCACTCCAGACCGGGGTAGGGGGACGCGCCGGGCGGCGGGTCGTAGAAGCCCTGCCGCTGCAGGACGTCGGCCCGGTTGACGGCGCTGGCCACCACCTCGACCAGCACTTCTCCCTCGCCGGGCACCGGGTCCGGGACCTCGTCCCACACCAGCGCCTCGGGTCCACCAGGTTCGGGAATCGTGATCGCATGCATGAGGGCGACGCTACTCCTCGTCACGGCGCGGGCGGCCGCTGGCCGGGCGTGACCTGCGTGCCCGGCGAGGCCCGCACGATCGTGATGAGCCGGTCCGTCAGCTCCAGCGTCCCCACGGCCGGATCGTCGTACCCGAGCACCCGGTGCCCGCGCACGACGCTCACCACCAGGTCGTCCGTCTCGCGCGGACTCCGGCCCGCCTCGGCCTTGGTGACGGGGCGTTCGACCATGTCGAGGCCGCTGCCCTGCTGGATGAGGTCCTCCATGACCATGGCGGCGGCCGGGCTGAGCATGGACAGCCCGAGCAGCCGGCCGGCCGCGCTCGCGCTGGTGATGACCGAGTCGGCGCCGGACTGCCGCAGCAGCGGGGCGTTCTCCTCCTCGCGCACCGCCGCCACGATCTTCGCGCCGCGGTTGAGCTGCCGGGCCGTCAGCGTCACCAGGACGGCGGTGTCGTCGCGCTGGGTGGCGATGACGACCTGCCTGGCCCTGTGCACCTCGGCCCGCTTCAGCACCTCGCTGCGCGTCCCGTCCCCGACCACACCGGCGTAACCGTCGGCCGTGGCCGCGTCGATCACCTTGGAGCTGGGGTCGACCACGACGACCTGCTCCTTCCGCAGCCCCGAGGCGCAGAGGGTCTGGATCGCCGAGCGCCCCTTGGTACCGAAGCCGACGACGACGGTGTGATCGCGCAAGGCGGACCTCCAGCGGCTCAGGCGCCATTCCTCCCGGGTCCGTTCGGTGAGGACTTCGAGGGTGGTGCCGACCAGGATGATCAGGAAGAGCACGCGCAGGGGCGTGATGACGAAGATGTTGGTGAGCCGGGCGGTGTCGCCGACCGGGGTGATGTCGCCGTAACCGGTGGTCGAGAGGGTGACGGTCGCGTAGTAGAAGGCGTCCAGCAGGTCGACCGAGCCGTCGGAGCTGTCGTTGTAGCCGCCGTGGTCGGCGTAGACGATGAACGCGGTGGCCACCAGGACCAGCAGGGCCAGCAGCAGCCGTTTGGCGACCTGGCGGATCGGCCGCTCGACCACCTTCCGCGGAAGGTTCACTCGATGGGTCACGAGATGTTCGTCCGCTTGGCGGGCGATCGCGTCATGGCCCGGCTGTTTCACGTGAAACACACCCCGATTCCGGCGGACGCCCAGGGCAGGTCGAGGAGTTCGAGCTCCTGACCCGCCCGGGCACCGCCCGGGGGTACGACGGCGAGCGCGTCGGCCGCCGCGATGCCGCGCAGCATGGCCGGACCGTTGTAGTGCAGCGGCACGGCCCGGTCGCCGCGCAGCACGACGGGGATGAGCCGGGTGTCGTACGGATGCCCGTGCGCCGCATCCTGCAACGGCAGCGTGTACGGCTCCGGAGCGGGGTGCGCGGCGAGGGTGCGCAGCAGGGGCTCGGCGAGGGTGAGCAGGCCGGAGACGGCGGCGAGGGGGTTGCCGGGGAGGCCGACGAGGTGCTGGTCGTCCTTGGTGCGGGCCAGCAGCATGGGGTGGCCGGGGCGTACCTGGACGCCGTCCACGAGGAGTTCGGCGCCGATCCGGCGCAGCGTGGGGTGGACGTGGTCGACGGGGCCGGAGGCGGTGCCGCCGGTGGTGACGATCAGGTCGGCGTCGGAGGTCGTGACCGCCCTGTGCAGGGCCTTCGCGTCGTCGCCGAGGCGGCGGACGGCGGTCACCTCGGCGCCGAGCGCGCGCAGCCAGGGCGGGAGCATCGGGCCGAGGGCGTCCCGGATCAGGCCCTCGCGCGGCCGGCCCTCGGTGAGCAGCTCGTCGCCGAGGACGAGGACGTCGACGCGGGGGCGGGGGACGGCGGTGAGGGTGTCGTATCCGGCGGCGGCCGCGAGGCCGAGCACGGCCGGCGTCACCAGGGTGCCGACCGGCAGGAGCTGGTCGCCGCTGCGGCACTCCTGGCCGCGGGGGCGGATGTCCTGGCCCGGCACGACCTCGCGGGTGGCGTGCAGTCGGTCCTGCGCGTCGGTGCGGCCGTGCTCGGTGCGCAGCACGGCGGTGGTGTCCGGGGGGATGCGGGCGCCGGTGGCGATCCGGGCGGCCTCGCCGTCGGTGAGCGGCTCCGGCCGCGCGTGCCCGGCCAGCACACCTTCGTCCCGTACGTCCCAGGGACCGGGCCCGGCGACCGCCCACCCGTCCATCGCCGAGGTGTCGAAGGAGGGGAGGTCGGTGAGGGCCGTGAGGGGGGCGGCCAGGGTGAGGCCGAGAGCGGCGTCGAGGGGGACGGAGACGGGGGCGCGGCGGGCGGACCTGGCGGTGGAGCGGGCGGCGCGGGCGGCGATCGCGCGGGCCTGCGGCCAGGGGGTGGCCTGGTGGTGGGCGTCCTGCCGGTGCGGGGTGCCGTGGCCGGCGGGAGGGGGCACCTGGTCGGGGGCGGGGGTGCGGCCGTCGGGTTCCTTCACGAGCGCGAGCGCCTCCTCGACGTCGAGGTCGTCGGCGTCCTCGCCGGCCGGGGCGGAGCGGGCGCTCATCCGGCGTCGGGGCGGGTGTCGGGCGTGGCGTCGGGGGCCACGTCGGGTGTGCCGTCGGCGGTGTCCTCCTCGGCCCAGCGCAGGGCGAGGGCCGCGGCCTTGCGGGCGGCCTCGGCGACGGCTTCCGGGCCCCCGCCGGCTCGGGCGGCCGCGTAGCCGACGAGGAAGGTGGTCAGCGGCGCGGCGGGCCGGGCCACTCCGTGCGCGGCGTCGCGGGCGAGGTCGAGCAGGACGCCGGTGTCGACGTCGAGGTCGATGCCGAGTTCGTCCTTGGCTGCGGAGATCCATTCATCCAACACGTGCCCATGCTCCCTGATGCGTGCCCTGGCGGTGGCGATGTCGTCCCAGGTGTCGCAGTCGAACGACGCGACGGGGTCGGTGACGCGGGTGAGGTCGAGCGCGCCGGTCAGCCGGCGCAGCGGAAGGCCGGTGAGGCCGCCGTGCTCGCGGGTGAGCGCGGCCAGCTCGCGGCGCAGCGCCCCGGTGCGGTACGCGGCGACGAGGGGCTGGTCGCGGCCGTCGGCGTCGGTGAGCAGCACGCCGTCGGCGTGTTCGCCGGCGGCGCGCAGGCCGGTCAGCAGCCGCCGTACCGTCGCCGCTTGGAGGAACGGCAGGTCGGCGGAGAGGACGACGGCGTGCTCGGCGGTGGTCTGGCGCAGCCCGGCGCCGAGTGCGGCGAGCGGGCCCGCGCCGGGTGGGTCCTCGCGCGCCCACAGGACGGGGCGGGCGGTGGGGCGGGGGTCGGCGACGACGACGGTGGTGCGGGCGCCGGCGCAGGCGGCGAGCACCCGGTCGAGCAACGCCCGGCCGCCGACGCGGACTCCGGGCTTGTCCGCGCCGCCCAGCCGCCGCGCGGCGCCGCCCGCGAGCACGACGGCGTCGTACGCGGTGTCGGCGGCACCCGGCGCGTCCGGGGCGGCCGGTGCACCCGGCGCGGCCGGCGGCTCGTACGAGGTCACTCCCCGAGTATGCGTGCCGCGGCGATCACAGGGAACGCGGGGGCGGCGTCGTCGTCACAGCGTGCGCAGCAGCACCGCCGGCTGTTCCACGCAGTCCGCCACGTAGCGCAGGAAGCCGCCCGCCGTGCCGCCGTCGCAGACGCGGTGGTCGAAGGTGAGGGAGAGCTGGACGACCTGGCGCACCGCCAGCTCGCCGTCGTGCACCCACGGCTTGGGGACGATGCGGCCGACGCCGAGCATGGCCGCCTCGGGGTGGTTGACGATCGGCGTGGAGCCGTCGACGCCGAACACCCCGTAGTTGTTCAACGTGAAGGTCCCTCCGGTGAGTTCCCCCGGGGTGAGGGTCCCCGCGCGGGCCGCCTCGGTCAGCCGGGCGAACTCCGCGGTCAGCGACTCGGCGTCCCGCCTGTGCGCGTCCCGGACGACCGGTACGACCAGGCCCCGTTCGGTCTGCGCGGCGAACCCCAGGTGCACCTGGTCGAGCCGGACGATCTCCCTGGCCTCCATGTCCACCGTGGAGTTGAGCTCGGGGAAGCGGGCGAGGGCGGCGGTGCAGATCCTGGCCAGGAGGGCGAGCAGGGAGATCTTCGGGCCGCCGGACTGGTTCATGGCCGTCCGCGCCCGCAGGAGCTCCGTGGCGTCGGCGTCCACCCAGCAGGTGGCGTCCGGTATCTCACGGCGGCTGCGGGAGAGCTTGTCGGCGACGGCCCCGCGGACGCCCTTGAGGGGAACGCGGGTTGCTCCGGTGTGCTCGGGCTCGGCGGCGGGTGCCGGTGCGGTGCGCTGGTGGGTGGCGGCGGCCCGCAGCGCGTACTCGACGTCGGCGCGCAGGATCAGCCCCTCGGGTCCCGAACCGGTCAACTCCCGCAGGTCCAGGCCGTTCTGCCGGGCGAGGCGCCGCACCAGGGGGGAGATCACCGGGACGGGCCCGTCACCGCGGGAGGTCTCCTGGTCGTCGGCCACGCGACCGGCGACCGTCGCGACCGTGCCGTTGCGGCGCAGCGGTCCGCGTCCGATGGCGGGCGCCACCCTGCCGTCGGCGCCGTCGTCCGCGGGGCCCGGCCGCCGTCCGGGTGCCCCCGGGCCGGTGCCCGCGGTGGCGTCCGGGCCGGTCGGCCGCACCCTGCGCCGGCGCGCCGGGGGCGCTCCCGTGCCGTAGCCCACCAGCACGTTGCCCGAGCCCTCGTCCGGGTCCGGGGAGTCCTGCGGGCCGACCGCCACCGTCAGCAGCGGCGCCCCCACGGGCAGCTCCGTGCCCTCCTCGCCGAAGCGGGCCGTGACCACGCCGGCGTAGGGGCAGGGCACCTCGACCATCGCCTTGGCCGTCTCGACCTCGACGACCGGCTGGTCCACGGCGACGACGTCGCCGACCTGCACCAGCCAGCGCACGATCTCCGCCTCGGTGAGCCCCTCCCCGAGGTCGGGGAGCTTGAACTCCAGCACCTGTGCCATCAGCTCTCGGCCTCCCACTGCAGACGCCCCACCGCGTCCAGGATGCGGTCCACGCCGGGCAGGTGGTGACGCTCCAGCATCGGCGGCGGATAGGGGATGTCGAACCCGGCCACGCGCAGCACCGGTGCCTCCAGGTGGTGGAAGCAGCGCTCCGTGACCCGGGCCGCGATCTCCCCTCCCGGTCCGCCGAACCCGCCCGACTCGTGTACGACGACCGCGCGTCCGGTCCGCCGGACCGAGGCGGCGACCGTCTCGTCGTCGAACGGCACCAGGGAGCGCAGGTCGACGACTTCGAGGTCCCAGCCCTCGGCCCGCCCCGCCTCGGCGGCTTCGAGGCAGACGGGCACCGACGGACCGTAGGTGATGAGCGTGGCGCTCCGGCCCGGGCGCCGCACCACCGCACGGCCTATCGGTTCAACGGCCGAGGGTTCCTCCGGGTTCCAGGCGTCCTTGGACCAGTACAGGCGCTTGGGTTCGAGGAAGACGACCGGGTCGTCGGAGGCGATCGCCTCGCGCAGCAGGCCGTAGGCGTCGGCGACCGTGGCGGGCGTGACGACGTGCAGGCCCGGGGTCGCCATGTAGTACGCCTCGGAGGAGTCGCTGTGGTGCTCGACGCCGCCGATGCCGCCGCCGTAGGGGACCCGGATGGTGATCGGCAGGGGCATGGCGCCGCGGGTGCGGTTGCGCATGCGGGAGACGTGGGAGACCAGCTGCTCGAACGCGGGGTACGCGAACGCGTCGAACTGCATCTCCACCACCGGGCGCAGCCCGTACATCGCCATGCCGACCGCCGTGCCGAGGATGCCGGCCTCGGCGAGCGGGGTGTCCGTGCAGCGGTCCTCGCCGAACTCCTTGGCGAGGCCGTCGGTGACGCGGAAAACGCCGCCGAGGGTGCCGACGTCCTCGCCCATCACGTGCACGGCGGGGTCGGCGGCCATGGCGTCGCGCAGCGCGCGCGTGAGGGCCTGCGCCATGGTGGCCGGCTTCACCGCGACGGTGGTCATCGGTTCTCCTCCTCCGCTTCCAGCTCGGCCCGCAGCAGTGCCCGCTGTTCGCGCAGCTGCGGGGTGGGCTCGGCGTACACGTGGGCGAACAGGTCCAGGGGGTCGAGGACCGGGTCCTGGTTCATGCGCTCGCGCAGGTCGGCGGCCATGGTCTCGGCGGCCTCGTGTGCCTGCCGTATGCCGTCCTGGTCGAGGAGACCGCGCTCGGTCAGCTCCTGCTCCAGGAGCGCGATCGGGTCGTGCTCGCGCCAGGCCTGGACCTCGGCGTCGCCGCGGTAGCGGGTGGCGTCGTCGGCGTTGGTGTGGGCGTCGACGCGGTAGGTGATCGCCTCGACGAGGGTGGGACCGCCACCCGCGCGCGCGTGCCGTACGGCGTCGGTGAGGACCTCGTGCACGGCGGCGGCGTCGTTGCCGTCGACCAGGCGGCCGGGCATGCCGTAGCCGACGGCCTTGTGGGCCAGCGACGGGGCCGCGGTCTGCTTGGCGAGCGGCACGGAGATGGCGAAGCCGTTGTTCTGGACCAGGAAGACCACGGGCGCCTGCCAGACGGCCGCGAAGTTCAGCGCCTCGTGGAAGTCGCCCTCGCTGGTGCCGCCGTCGCCGACCATGGCGAGCGCGACCACGTCGTCGCCCTTGAGGCGGGCGGCGTGCGCGAGGCCGACGGCGTGCGGGAGCTGGGTGGCGAGCGGGGTGCACAGGGGGGCCACGCGGTGCTCGTACGGGTCGTAGCCGGTGTGCCAGTCGCCGCGCAGCAGGGTCAGGGCCTCGACGGGGTCCACACCGCGGGCGACGGCGGCGAGGGTGTCGCGGTAGCTGGGGAAGAGCCAGTCGCGCTCCTGGAGGGCGAGGGCGGCGGCCACCTCGCAGGCTTCCTGGCCGGTGCTGGAGGGGTAGACCGCGAGGCGGCCCTGCTTGGTGAGGGCGGTGGCCTGCGCGTTGTACCGGCGGCCGCGCACCAGCTCGGCGTACAGGCGGCGCAGCAGGGCCGGGTCGGCCTTCGCGGCGGCCTCGGTGCCGAGGACGCGATGGGGCCGGGCGTCGGGCAGCAGCGGCGCGGGGTCCGTGCGGGGCTGCCAGGCGGGCGGCGGCGATGGCCGGTACGCGCCCCGCTGCTCCATGACCGTCATGACGGCACCTCCTCGTGGGAGCGGCTTCAGGCGCGTCACGGGTGTGATGCGCCTCACCTACCGATTGTTCGGTCGTCGGCACATTTTGGCTACAGGCCCCTTCAGGCTGTGGACAATCGGTTCTCCACAGCCTGAAATGAACGCAGTACGTCCATGGTAGGAAGGCGGGGGGACATGGCACCTGAACAAATGGCCGAAGGGGCGGAGGACAGCATCCCCCTGCCGCCCCCGCGGCCGCTGGACGCGATCGATCTGGACATCCTGCAGATGCTCCAGGCAGACGGCCGGGCGTCGATACGGTCGGTCGCGGAACGGGTCCATGTCTCGCGCGCCAACGCCTACGCGCGGATCAACCGCCTCATCGAAGACGGTGTCATCCGTGGCTTCGGCGCCCGCGTCAACCACGAGCGCGCCGGTCAGGGCACCTCGGCGTACATCACCCTGAAGATCGTCCAGAACTCCTGGCGCACGGTGCGCGAGCAGCTCAGACAGCTGCCCGGCGCCTCCCACATCGCCCTGGTGGGCGGCGACTTCGACGTGCTGCTGCTGGTGCACACGTCCGACAACAGGGCGCTGCGCGAGCTGGTGCTGACCCGGCTGCAGGCCATGCCCGAGGTGCTCAGCACGCGCACGCTGCTGGTGTTCGAGGAGGAGGACCTGGAGCCGCAGGGCTGAGGCCGGCCCCGAGCTCAGCCCTCCTTGCGCAGTCCCCCGAAGACGAGCTGCGCCACCGCGTCGGCGACCTCCCGCTCGCTCATGCCGCGCCCGTCCGGCCGGTACCACTCCACGATCGAGTTGATCATCCCGAACACCAGCCGGGTGGCGAGCCGCACCTCGACGTCACCGCGCACGTCCCCGTCGGCGGCCGCCGCCTTCAGCAACTCGGCGACCCGGTGGTCGAAGTCACGGCGCCGCTCCAGAGCCCACCGCTCGGTGTCCGTGTTGCCGCGCACCCGCAACAGCAGGGTGACGTACGGCAGTTCGCCGATCAGCACCTCGACCATGCGCCGGACGACGTACTCCAGGCGCGCGGCGGCGCGCCCCACGCGTGCGTGCTCCTCGTCGAGAATCCCGAACAGGCCGTCCAGGGCGCGGCTGACCGCGCGGCGCAGCAGCTCCTCCTTGCCGGCCACGTGGTGGTAGATCGACGACTTGGAGATGCCGGCCGCCTTGGAGAGGTGCTCCATGGAGGTGCCGTCGTAGCCGCGCTCGTTGAACACCTGCACGGCGACGGACAGCAGCGTCTCCGGGGTGTACGTGTCGCGCTTGGCGGTGGTCATGACTGACTGCCCTCCCGCTTGTCGGAGGCGTACGCGTGGCGGTACAGGGCGAGGGAGGGGGCGTAGCGGCCGGAGGGGTCGCGCAGGTGCAGGTCGTCCAGGAGGGCGTACGCCCAGTTGCGGCCGAGCCGGCGGCTCCACTCGAAGGGGCCGAGCGGGTAGTTGACGCCCAGGCGCATCGCGGTGTCGACGTCCTCCTCGGTGGCCACGCCCTTGGCGACGGCGTCGTGCGCGAGGTCGACGATCCGGGCGACCGTGCGGGCGACGATCATGCCGGGGACGTCGCCGATGACGCTGACGTCCTTGCCGAGCGCCTGGAAGAGGCCGGTGGCCTCGGCGAGGGTCTGCGGGGCGGTGTCCTGGGAGGCGGACAGGGCGATGCGGGTGGCGCGGCGGTAGTCGAGGGCGAGGTCGAAGTAGACGACGTCCCGGAACTCCACCGACGTCTGGCCGTCGGCGAGCGCCAGCTGGCCGCCGCCGGGCAGGACCAGGCGGGTGCCGTGGTCCTCGTCCTCCTCGCGGACCTGGATGCCCGCCTCGCGGATCATCGCCAGCAGCTCGGAGGCGGGGCCCAGGTCGCCCTCGGCGACCACGTAGGCGGGTGCCTGGGCCTTCTCCGCGGTGTGCGGTTCGGCGGGCTCGGCGCCCTCGGCGTAGTCGTACCAGCCCTGGCCGCTCTTGCGGCCCAGGCGGCCGGACTCGACCAGGCGGCGCTGGGCGAGGGAGGGCGAGAAGCGCACGTCCTGGAAGAAGGACTGCCACACCGAGTGCGTGACCGACTCGTTGACGTCCTGTCCGATGAGGTCGGTGAGCTCGAAGGCGCCCATCCGGAAGCCGCCCGACTCGCGCAGGACCGCGTCGATGGTGGCCGGGTCCGCGCCCTGGGACTCGTAGACCGCGAAGGCCTCGGCGTAGAAGGGCCGGGCGATGCGGTTGACGATGAAGCCGGGGGTGTCGGCGCAGGCGACCGGCGTCTTGCCCCAGGCGCGGGCCGTCTCGTACGCGCGCGTGGCCGACGTGACGTCGGTGGCGAACCCGGAGACCACCTCGACCAGCGGCAGCAGCGGCGCCGGGTTGAAGAAGTGCAGGCCCACGAAGCGGCCGGGGTTGCGCAGGGCACCGCCGATCGCGGTCACCGACAGGGACGAGGTGTTGGTGGCGAGCAGGCAGTCCTCGCCGACGATCTCCTCCAGCTCGGCGAACAGCCGCTGTTTGACGTCCAGCCGCTCCAGGACGGCCTCGACGACGAGGGAGCAGTCCGCGAGGGCGGCCAGGCTCTCCACGGCTTCGAGGCGGGCGCGGGCCGCGTCCCGGTCGGCGGCGGAGAGGCGGTCCTTGGCGACGAGCCGGTCCAGGCGGGCGCCGATCGCGTCGGCCGCTTCGCGAGCGCGCCCGGGCACGGCGTCGTACAGCCGCACGGGGTGGCCGGCGACCAGCGCGACCTGGGCGATGCCCTGGCCCATGGTGCCGGTGCCGACGACGGCCACGGGGCTGCTGAGGTCGAGTGCTGTCATGTGCGCGATCCTCCCGCACGGGGTTTTCCACAGATGCGGCAGGCCCCCTTGTCCCGACCGATCGTTCGGTTACTCTAACTCTCACGGCCCCTTCCCGCCCATGTTTCTGCCCAGGTCATGAGCTCGACGGAGAGTTCACAAGACGAGGAGTTGGTCCCGCATGGCCGCCGAACTGACCGCGCACGAGCTGATCGCCAAGCACCGGCCCACCCTCGACCAGGCGCTGGAAGCGATCCGCACGCGCGCGTACTGGTCCCCCCACCCCGAGCACCCCAAGGCCTACGGCGAGAACGGCAGCCTGGACATGGCCGCGGGCAAGGCCGCCTTCGACGCCCTGCTGGGCACCCGCCTCGACCTCGGCCAGCCCGGCACGGACGACTGGGTCGGCGGCGAGGTGTCGCCGTACGGGATCGAGCTGGGCGTGGAGTACCCGCACGCGGACCCCGACGTGCTGCTGCCCGCCATGAAGGCCGGTCAGCGGGCCTGGCGGGACGCGGGCGCGGAGATGCGCGCGGTGGTGTGCCTGGAGATCCTCAAGCGGATCAGCGACCGGACGCACGAGTTCGCGCACGCGGTCATGCACACCAGCGGCCAGGCCTTCATGATGGCGTTCCAGGCGGGCGGCCCGCACGCGCAGGACCGGGGCCTGGAGGCGGTGGCGTACGCCTACGTGGAGCAGGTGCGCACGCCCGACACGGCGGAGTGGACCAAGCCGCAGGGCAAGCGGGACCCGCTGGCGCTCACCAAGCAGTTCACGCCGGTCCCGCGCGGGATCGCGCTGGTCATCGGGTGCAACACCTTCCCGACGTGGAACGGCTATCCGGGCCTGTTCGCCTCCCTCGCCACCGGCAACGCGGTCCTCGTCAAGCCGCACCCGCGCGCGGTGCTGCCGCTCGCGCTCACGGTCCGTCTCGCGCGGGAGGTGCTGGCCGACGCCGGCTTCGACCCGAACCTGATCGCCCTGGCCGCCGAACGCCCCGGCGAGGGCATCGCCAAGACCCTGGCCACCCGGCCGGAGATCAGGATCATCGACTACACCGGGTCGACGTCGTTCGGCGACTGGCTGGAGGCCAACGCCCGCCAGGCGCAGGTCTACACGGAGAAGGCCGGCGTCAACACGGTGGTCGTCGACTCCACCGCGAACTACCAGGGGATGCTCGCCAACCTGGCGTTCTCGCTGTCCCTGTACAGCGGCCAGATGTGCACGACCCCGCAGAACCTGCTGATCCCCCGGGACGGCATCCGCACCGACGAGGGCCCGAAGACCTTCGACGAGGTGGTCGCCGACCTCGCCCGCTCGGTCGACGGCCTGCTCGGCGACGACGCGCGCGCCAACGCCCTGCTCGGCGCGATCGTCAACCCGGACGTGAAGGCGCGTTTGGAGGCCGCGGCGGGTCTCGGCGAGGTGGCCCTGGCGTCGCGGGAGATCACCAACCCGGAGTTCCCGGGCGCGGTCGTGCGCACCCCGGTGATCGTGAAGCTGGACGGCGCCAAACCCGACGACGAGTCCGCCTACATGAGCGAGTGCTTCGGCCCCGTCTCCTTCGCCGTCGCGGTCGACTCGACGGCCGACGCGCTTGAGCTGCTGCGGCGCACGATCCGCGAGAAGGGCGCGATGACCGTGGGCGCCTACACGAGCGACGAGGACGTCGAGCGGGCCGTGCAGGAGGTCTGCCTGGAGGAGGCCGCGCAGCTGTCGCTGAACCTGACGGGCGGGGTGTACGTCAACCAGACGGCCGCCTTCTCCGACTTCCACGGGTCCGGCGGCAACCCGGCGGCGAACGCGGCGCTGTGCGACGGCGCGTTCGTCGCGGGCCGTTTCCGGGTGGTCGAGGTGCGCCGGGAAGCCTAGGAGCCGGCGGCCGGGAAGCCGGTCGTGCTCCAGTGGTAGAGCGTCATCCCCACGCTGGTGGCCAGGTTGTAGCTGGAGACCTGCGGGCGCATCGGCAGCGCGAGCAGCTGGTCGGCACACGCGCGTACCTCGTCCGACAGGCCGCTGCGCTCGGAGCCGAACGCGAGGACGGCGTCGTCCGGGAGCTTCACGCCCCGGATGTCGTCGCCCTCCGGGTCCAGGGCGAACAGGGGTCCGGCGGGCAGCTCCGCCGGCGTCAGCCGCTCCACCGCGGTGGCGAAGTGCAGGCCCGCGCCGCCGCGCACCACCGTGGGGTGCCAGGGGTCGAGCGTGCCGGTGGTGACGACGCCGGTCGCGCCGAAGCCGGCGGCCAGGCGGATGACGGCGCCGGCGTTGCCGAGGTTGCGCGGGTCGTCGAGGACGACGACCGGGGCGGTGCGCGGGGTGCGGGCCAGCTTCTGGAGGTTGGCCGCGCGGGACGGTCGTACCGCCAGGGCGGCCACCGCGGTGGGGTGCGGGCGGGGTACCAGGGTGCGGTACACCGGTTCCGGGACCTCGGCGAGCAGGGCGTCCAGCGCCGGGCGCACGTCCGGCGCCAGCTCGTCGGCGAGGGCGAGCGCCGCCGCCCGGTCGACGGCGACCGCCCCCGGCACCTCGGCCCCGAAGCGCAGGGCGTGCTTGAGGGCGTGGAAGCCGTCGAGCAGCACGCAGGTGTCGGCGAGCCGGTGCCAGGCGCTCACGGGGTCGGTCATGGCGTGCAGCCTACGTGCGCCGTCAGGTCGGCTGCCCCGCGCGCAGGTGCTCGGAGTCCTCCGGAGCGCGCGGCTGCGGAACCGCCGTACGGCCCGCCCGGGCGCGTACGCCAGCACGCGCGCGTGCCGCCCAGCCGCCCACCCGGCGCAGGAACGACGTCGGCAGGAACACGGAGTCGGCGGCGATCATCGCCAGGGAGAAGAACGGCAGCCCGAGGACCACGGCGATCACGGCGTGCTCGGTCATCATGGCCGCCAGCAGGACGTTCTTGACCCGCCGGTGGAACAGCGTGAAGGGGAAGGCGACCTGCACGATGACCGTCCCGTACGTCACCAGCATCACCATCGTGCCGCTGGCGGACAGCGCGTCGGCCAGGGCCGGCCAGGGCGAGAAGTAGTCCAGGTGGAGCGGGTAGTAGACCGCGGTGCCGTCCTGCCAGCGCGAGCCCTGGATCTTGTACCAGCCCGCCGTCGCGTAGATCAGGCACGCTTCGGCCATGATCACCAGCAGGGCGCCGTTGTGCACGATGTGGGCGACGACGTCGAGCAGGATCCGCGGCTCGGCGCTCTTCGCGAAGCGGTCGACGGCCCACCGCACGGCGTGCCCGAGCCACGCCGCCCACAGGATGACCGGCACGGTCAGGTCCACGCCGTCGAAACGTCCGCCCGCGGTCGCCGCCACCAGCACGAAGCCGAGCACCGCCCACAGCGCCGGGCCGACCCGGTCGGCGGTCCGCTCGCCACGCGTGCGTGCCCGGCGCGCGTCCAGGGACCACACCTGGCCGCAGCGCGTGAAGACGAGGTAGACCGACATCAGGTGCAGGACGTTGTCGCCGCCGTCGCCCATGAAGACGCTGCGGTTCTGCAGCGACAGCACGCCGACCATGAACAGCACGGACATCGCGCGCGTGCGCCAGCCCAGCAGCAGCAGGACGCTCGACAGGACGGCGACGGCGTAGACGAGCTCGAACCAGACCTCGCCGTCGGACCACATCAGGGCCGTGAAGGCGTGGTTGACGGAGATCAGCTGCTGGGCGAGGTCCCAGCTCCACGGGCCGTCGGGTCCGTACAGCTCCCGGCGGTGGGGGAGCTCGCGCAGCAGGAACAGCAGCCAGGTGGCGCTGAAGCCGATGCGGATCACGGCCGTCTGGTACGGGCCGAGCGCGGCCTCCGTGACACGGGCGATGCCGGCGGACACCGACAGGGCGAAGCGGTTCACCCGGCGCCTCCCTCGGTGTCGGCGGACGTCACCGACCACCACGGCAGCACGCGGTACATCGGCTGGTCGGAGATCTGCTCGCGGCTCCACTTCGGCGGGGCCACGTTGGTGGTACGGGAGCGGATCTGGACGCGCTGGAGGGTGCCGCCCTCGCCGGCCGCGTCGTCGCGGTCCAGGCGCAGCACGGCGATGCGCCGCAGATACGTTTCCGACAGGGCGCCGCGCAGGCCCGTGGCGCGGTTGTCGCTGTCGTGGGTGGAGAGGAAGAAGTCCCAGGCCCGGCGCAGTTCGTTCTGCTGGGTGTGGCTGGGCAGCAGGTTGCCGTCGATGGCCCGGCCGTCCTCGGCGGACAGGTCGTACCAGCCGGTGGTGCGCACCCCGCCGTCCGCCGTGGCCACGTCCGCGCGGACCTGGACGGCGATGTTCTGCTGTAGCGGGTTGGGCGCGAACAGCTTCCAGTTCTGCTCGAACTCCGGGTAGACCCAGTCGTCGATCGCCTTGCCGTGCTGCTTGGTGAGCGTGTTGGACGGCGCGACGTGCAGGAAGACCATGCCGAGGTGCACACAGACGGCGACGGCGACGACCGCGAGCGCCAGGGCGGCGCCGATCTGGTAGCGCAGCGAGAGGGCGGCGACGCCCGCACGGGGCGGGGCGCCGGGCACGGAGGAGGAGACTCCCGAGCCGGCGGGCGCCGGGACGGGCGGCATCGGTGCGTCGGGCGCCGGGGCGCCGGCCGCGTCCTCGTCCCCCTCGCGCTCCCGGCCGGCCTGCGGGCCCGCGTCGTACGCGTCCATCGCGCCCCCTCTCCCGATCCGCATCCGCCATCCGGCCATCCAACCGTCCGGCCGTCCGGTCCCGCGGCCGCATGCGCGAACGGTACTCAGGCCGTACGGCGTATGCGAGGCGGTCCGCGTTGTCCACAGGCTGTGGTCGCAGGTTGGCCGCAGGTTATCCACAGCGGTTGACACCTTACGGCGCCCGACCCACCATGGAATCGCACGAACCGAACGATCGGTCGGGAGCGAGTCCCGCACAGAGCCCAGGTCGAGGGGGACCGCATGGCGACAGCAGCCGCGCACCAGGCGTACGGCACCGAGGAGGAGACCGGCACCGCCGCGTACGAGCGGGCCTTCGACGCCGCCGTGGCCGCCGACGAGCGCATCGAGCCGCGCGACTGGATGCCCGACGCCTATCGCGCCACGCTGGTGCGCCAGATCGCGCAGCACGCCCACTCCGAGATCATCGGCATGCAGCCGGAGGCCAACTGGATCACGCGCGCGCCCAGCCTGCGCCGCAAGGCCATCCTGATGGCCAAGGTCCAGGACGAGGCCGGCCACGGGCTGTACCTGTACAGCGCGGCCGAGACCCTGGGCACCGGTCGCGACGAGCTGCTCGACAAGCTGCACTCCGGCCGCCAGAAGTACTCCTCCATCTTCAACTACCCGACGCTGACCTGGGCGGACGTCGGCGCGATCGGCTGGCTGGTGGACGGCGCGGCGATCACCAACCAGGTGCCCCTGTGCCGCTGCTCCTACGGCCCGTACGCGCGCGCGATGATCCGCATCTGCAAGGAGGAGTCCTTCCACCAGCGCCAGGGCTACGAGCTGCTGCTGGCCCTGAGCAAGGGCACCCCCGAGCAGCACGCCATGGCGCAGGACGCGGTGGACCGCTGGTGGTGGCCGTCCCTGATGATGTTCGGCCCGCCCGACGACGAGTCGGCGCACTCGGCGCAGTCGATGGCGTGGAAGATCAAGCGGCACTCGAACGACGAGCTGCGCCAGCGCTTCGTCGACATCTGCGTCCCCCAGGCCGAGTCCCTCGGCCTCACCCTCCCCGACCCGGACCTGAAGTGGAACGAGGAGCGGGGGCACTACGACTTCGGCCCGATCGACTGGACGGAGTTCCGCGAGGTCCTCAAGGGCAACGGCCCGTGCAACGAGCAGCGGATATCCCAGCGCAGGCGGGCCCATGAAGAGGGCGCGTGGGTGCGGGAGGCGGCCGCGGCCTACGCGGCGAAACACACCGGCGAGACGGGAGCGACGCGAGCATGACGAACACCGACTGGCCCCTGTGGGAGGTCTTCGTACGCTCCCGCCGCGGCCTCTCGCACACCCACGCCGGCAGCCTGCACGCGCCGGACGCGGAGTTCGCCCTGCGCAACGCCCGCGACCTGTACACCCGGCGCGGCGAGGGCGTCTCGATCTGGGTCGTGCCCTCCGCCGCCATCACCGCGTCCTCGCCGGACGAGAAGGACCCGTTCTTCGAACCGGCCGCCGACAAGCCCTACCGGCACCCGACCTTCTACGAGATCCCGGAGGGGGTGAAGCACCTGTGACCACGCCCGAGACGACCCCGGTCCCCGCGACGGCCGCGCTCGCCCTCGGCGACGACGCCCTGGTGCTCTCCCACCGCCTCGGCGAGTGGGCGGGCCACGCCCCCGTCCTGGAGGAGGAGGTCGCCCTCGCCAACATCGCGCTGGACCTGCTCGGCCAGGCCCGCGTGCTGCTGTCGATGGCCGGCGACGAGGACGAGCTGGCGTACCTGCGCGAGGAGCGCGCCTTCCGCAACGTCCAGCTGGTCGAGCAGCCCAACGGCGACTTCGCCCACACCATCGCCCGCCAGCTGTACTTCTCCACCTACCAGCACCTCCTGCACGCCGGACTGGCCACCGGCGGCGGCCCGTTCGCGCCGCTGGCGGCGAAGGCCGTCAAGGAGGTCGCCTACCACCGCGACCACGCCGAGCAGTGGACGCTGCGCCTCGGCGACGGCACGCAGGTCAGTCACGAGCGGATGCAGCGGGCGGTGGACGCCCTGTGGCGCTTCACCGGCGAGCTGTTCCAGCCGGTCGAGGGGCTCGACGTGGACTGGGCGGGCCTGGAGGCGGCCTGGCTGGCGGCGGTCGGGGACGTGCTGGGCCGGGCGACCCTGACGGTTCCCGAGGGGCCGCGGTCCGGCGCGTGGACGGCCGGGGCGGGCCGCCAGGGCCTGCACACCGAACCCTTCGGGCGGATGCTCGCCGAGATGCAGCACCTGCACCGCAGCCATCCGGGGGCGTCATGGTGACGGCCACCCCGCTGGAGGCGGAGCTGCTTCAGATCGCCGGGTCGGTGCCCGACCCCGAGCTGCCGGTGCTCACGCTCCAGGAGCTCGGCGTGGTCCGCGCGGTGCGCCTGCGCGGTGCCGACGCGGTCGACGTCGAGCTGACCCCGACCTACACCGGCTGTCCGGCCATCGAGGCGATGTCCCTGGACATAGAGCGCGCCCTGCACGCGCACGGCGTACGCGAGGTCACCGTGCGCACGGTGCTGGAGCCGGCCTGGTCGACCGACGACATCACGGCCGAAGGCCGCCGCAAACTGCGGGAGTTCGGCATCGCACCGCCCCGCCCCCAGGCCGCGCCGGGCCCGGTCGCCCTGACACTGGGCCCGACGCGCACCCGCGCCGAGGAGCCCGTGCGCTGCCCGCACTGCGGCTCGGCCGACACCGAACTGCTCAGCCGGTTCTCCTCCACGGCGTGCAAGGCGCTGCGGCGCTGCCTGTCCTGCCGTGAACCGTTCGACCACTTCAAGGAGTTGTGATGGCCCGCTTCCACGCGCTCCCGGTGGCGGCGGTCGACCGGCTCACCGACGACTCCGTGGCCCTGACCTTCACCGTGCCGCCCGAGCTGCGCGCCGCCTACCGCCACGCCCCCGGCCAGCACCTCGCCCTGCGGCGCAGGGCCGACGGACGGGAGATCCGGCGCACGTACTCGATCTGCTCCCCGGCTCCGGACGCCGAGGGGCCGCGGCAGCTGCGGGTGGGGGTGCGGCTGGTCGAGGGCGGGGAGTTCTCCACGTACGCGTTCAAGGAGATCGCCGTCGGCGACGAGGTCGAGGTGATGACCCCGGCCGGGCGCTTCACCCTGGAGCCGGCGCCCGGGCTGTACGCGGCGGTCGTGGGCGGCAGCGGCATCACCCCGGTGCTGTCGATCGTCTCGACGCTGCTGGCACGGGAGCCCGCGGCCCGGTTCTGCCTGATACGCAGCGACCGTACGACCGCCTCGACGATGTTCCTGGAGGAGGTCGCCGACCTCAAGGACCGCTATCCGGAGCGGTTGCAGCTGGTGACCGTGCTGTCCCGGGAGGAGCAGCAGGCCGGGCTGCCGTCCGGGCGGCTGGACCGGGAGCGGCTGACCGGGCTGCTGCCGGCGCTGCTGCCGGTGGGGGAGGTCTCGGGCTGGTTCCTGTGCGGGCCGTACGGGCTGGTGCAGGGGGCCGAGCGGGCCCTGCGGGGTCTCGGGGTGGCCCGGGCCCGTATCCACGAGGAGATCTTCCACGTGGACCCCGTCGCCCCCGCCGCGAGCACCCCCGCGCCCGCGCACAGCACGGTGACCGCGCGGCTCGACGGCCGCGGGGGGACCTGGCCGGTGCGGGAGGGCGAGTCCCTGCTGGAGGCGGTGCTGCGCAACCGCCCCGACGCGCCCTACGCCTGCAAGGGCGGGGTGTGCGGCACCTGCCGGGCCTTCCTGGTCGCCGGCGAGGTGCGCATGGACCGCAACTTCGCGCTGGAGCGGGAGGAGACGGAGGCGGGGTACGTGCTGGCGTGCCAGTCGCATCCGGTGACGGAGAAGGTGGAGCTGGACTTCGACCGGTGACCGAGGACGCGCGCGCCATTGGGGGCCGGCGGGCCGTTCCCTTCTTCTAGAACCTGTTCTATCTTGACGGACCGTCAGATCAGCCGCGGCCGTCGGACCGGTCGCGGCCGAGCGGACCCGGCCGGGAGGACAGGACGTGGACTTCACCTTCACCGAGGAGCAGCAGGCGGCGGCCGAGGCGGCCCGCGGGGTGTTCGCCGCGGTCGCGCCCGACGCGGTGCCCTCCCCCTCGCTGGTCGCGGGGGCCGTGGCCGAGGACTTCGACCGGGCGCTGTGGGGACGGCTCGCCGAGGCGGACCTGCTGAGCCTGCTGCTGGATCCGCGGCACGGCGGGGCGGGGCTGGACGCCGTCGCGCTGTGTCTGGTGCTGCGGGAGTCGGCGAAGGTGCTGGCGCGGGTGCCGCTGCTGGAGAACACCGCGGCGCTGGCCGCCGTGCAGGCTTACGGCGACGAGGAGCTGACGTCGGCGCTTCTCGCGCGGGCGGGCCGCGGCGAGGTGGTGCTGACCGTCGCCGCCAACGGCCGTACCGGACACGACCCGGCCGAACTCGCCGTGAGCGCGCGGCGGGACGGCGACGACTGGGTCCTGGACGGGGTGCAGACGGCCGTGCCGTGGGCGCACACCGCCGACTTCGTCGTCGTACCGGCGCACACCTCCGCCGACCGGACCCTGCTCGCCGTGGTCCCGCGCGTCCACGAAGGCGTCGCGCTCGGCGAGCAGGTCTCCACCTCCGGCGAGCGGCTCGGGGAGCTGCGCCTGGAGTCCGCGCGGATCGCGGGCCGGGACGTCGTGGACGCCGACGGGGCGTGGGAGTGGCTGCGTGAGCTGCTGGCCACCGGCAGCTGCGCGCTGGCGCTGGGCCTGGGCGAGCGGGTGCTGAGGATGACCAGCGAGTACACCGGCAAGCGGGAGCAGTTCGGGCATCCCGTCGCCACCTTCCAGGCCGTCGCCGTGCAGGCCGCCGACCGCTACATCGACCTGCGCGCGATGGAGGCCACGCTGTGGCAGGCGGCCTGGCGGATCACCTCGGGCGCCCCCGGCGCACTGCCCGCCTCCGGGGACGTCGCCGTCGCCAAGATCTGGGCGTCGGAGGGCGTCAGGCGGGTCGTGCAGACGGCACAGCATCTGCACGGCGGGTTCGGCGCGGACGTGGAGTACCCGCTGCACCGCTACCACGCCTGGGCCAAGCACCTGGAGCTGTCGCTCGGCCCGGCCGCGGCACACGAGGAGGCGCTGGGCGACCTGCTGGCCGCGCACCCGCTGGGCTGACCTACAGCACGTGCCCCGGCCGGCCCTCGTCCGTCACCACCGGCCGGCCGGCCGCCGCCCAGACCTGCATGCCGCCGTCGACGTTCACGGCGTCGACGCCCTGCTGGAGCAGGTACATCGCGACCTGCGCCGAGCGGCCGCCGGAGCGGCAGATGACGTGGACGCGGCCGTCCTGCGGGGCGGCCTCGGTCAGTTCGCCGTAACGGGCCACGAACTCGCTGAGGGGGATGTGCAGCGCCCCTTCGGCATGACCCGCCTGCCACTCGTCGTCCTCGCGGACGTCCAGCAGGAAGTCGTCGTCCTTGAGGTCGCCGACCTCGACCGTGGGCACACCAGCTCCGAAATGCATGCCCCCGACGCTACCCGAACACCGCGATCAGGTGAGCAGGGCCGCCAGCTCGCGTTCCTTCTCCGCCACGTCGGCCAGGAGCTGTTCGGCGATCTCGTCCAGGAGGCGGTCGGGGTCGTCCGGGGCGAGGCGGAGCATCGAGCCGATGGCGCCCTCCTCCAGCTCCTTGGCGACCAGGCTGAGCAGTTCCTTGCGCTGGGCGAGCCACTCCAGGCGGGCGTAGAGCTCCTCGCTGCGGCTCGGGCCGCGCTCGGCGGGGGCGGGGCCCTTGGCCCACTCCTCGGCCAGCTCCCGCAGCAGGGGCTCGTCGCCGCGGGCGTAGGCGGCGTTGACCCGGGTGAGGAACTCCTCGCGGCGGGCCCGCTCGGTGTCGTCGGGGGCGAGGTCGGGGTGGGCCTTGCGGGCCAGTTCGCGGTAGAGCTTGCGGGCCTCGTCGCTGGGGCGGACGCGCTGCGGGGGCCGCACGGGCTGGTCGGTGAGCATCGCGGCGGCCTCCGGGAACAGCCCCTCGCCGTCCATCCAGCCGTGGAAGAGCTCCTCCACGCCGGGCATGGGCAGCACCCGGGCCCGCGCCTCCTCCGCCCTGCGCCGGTCCTCGGGGTCGCCGGTGCGTTCGGCCTTCGCTTCGAGGATCTGGGCGTCCAGCTCGTCGAGGCGGGCGTACATGGGGCCGAGCTTCTGGTGGTGCAGCCGGGAGAAGTTCTCGACCTCGATCCGGAAGGTCTCCACCGCGATCTCGTACTCGATCAGCGCCTGCTCGGCGGCCCGCACGGCCCGCTCCAGCCGGTCCTCGGGACGCGCCGCACCGGCGCCTGCACCCTCACGTTCCGAGCTCGTCACCCGACCAGCCTAGCCAAGAACCCGCCCCGCCCGGCTCACGCCGGGTCGCCGGGAGGCCAGGCCGGTCCCCCTGGCCCCTCACACCCCCGTCTCCGCCGCTATCCGTCCCGCCCGTACCGCCGCCACCAGGTCCGCGTGGTCGGCCTCCGTGCGGTCGGCGTAGGCGACGGCGAACGCGGCGATCGCCTCGTCCAGCTCCTCGTTCTTGCCGCAGTACCCGGCGATCAGGCGCGGGTCGGCGCTGTGGGAGTGGGCGCGGGCCAGGAGGGCGCCGGTCATCCGGCCGTAGTCGTCGATCTGGTCGGCGGCCAGCGCGGCCGGGTCGACGCTGCCCTTGCGGTTGCGGAACTGCCGTACCTGGAAGGGCCGTCCGCCCACGGTCGTCCAGCCGAGCAGGATGTCGCTGACGACCTGCATGCGCTTCTGGCCGAGCACCACCCGGCGCCCCTCGTGACCGGCCGACGGCACCTCGAACCCGGCGGTCAGCAGGTGCGGCACCAGCGCCGAGGGGCGGGCCTCCTTGACCTGCAGCACGAGCGGCTCGCCCCGGTGGTCCAGCAGCAGGACGACGTACGACCGCGTCCCCACGCTGCCCGTACCGACGATGCGGAAGGCCACGTCGTGCACCGCGTGCCGGGCCAGCAGGGGCAGGCGGTCCTCGGAGAGGGTCGACAGGTAGTGCTCCAGGGACGACGTCACCGCCGCCGCCTCCGCGTCGCCCACCCGCCTGAGCACCGGCGGGGCGTCCACGAAGCGCCGGCCGCCGTCCTCGGTCGGCTCCGTCGACTTCGCCGCGAACCGCCCGCTGGTGTTGGCCCGCGCTTTCTCGGAGACCCGCTCCAGCGTGCCCAGCAGGTCGTGGGCGTCGGTGTGGGAGACGAGCTCCTCGTCCGCGATGGCGTTCCACGCGTCCAGCACCGGCAGCTTGGCCAGCAGCCGCATGGTGCGCCGGTAGGCGCCGACCGCGTCGAAGGCGGCCTTGCGGCACCGCTCCTCGTCCGCGCCGGCCTCCCGGCCCGCGAGCACGAGCGAGGCGGCGAGCCGCTTGAGGTCCCACTCCCAGGGGCCGACGACCGTCTCGTCGAAGTCGTTGAGGTCGATGACCAGGCCGCCGCGCGCGTCGGCGTACAGGCCGAAGTTCGCCGCGTGCGCGTCGCCGCAGATCTGGGCGCGGATCGTGGTCATGGGGG
The DNA here is from genome assembly GCF_054850255.1 of Streptomyces sp. 7R007. Classification (NCBI taxonomy): domain Bacteria; kingdom Bacillati; phylum Actinomycetota; class Actinomycetes; order Kitasatosporales; family Streptomycetaceae; genus Streptomyces; species Streptomyces sp. 7R007. The sequence continues at coordinate 156,036 of NZ_JBTWMV010000010.1, forward strand.
TGCGGGCCAGGTCGTAGGCCATGAGGCCGGCCGAACCGCGCAGGAACGCGAACGGCGTGGCCGCCATCCGGCCCACCCTTATCGGCGTCAGCTCGGGGATGCGGCCGCGGTTGGACTCCTCGACCGCGGCGACGGCGCCGGGCCGGGCGAGGTCCAGGTCCAGCTCGGCGTGCGCGGCGCGCGGTATCCGCTTGCGCAGCGCCTTGCCCTCGTCCTTGGGGGAGCCCTCGACGGGATGCCGGGCCAGCCCCGGCACGGGCGGCAGCCGCCGCGCCGTCGCCGACCGCGCCGCCGGCTCCGCCGCCGCTTCCGCCGTGGTCCCGGCACCGGTCTCGGTCATGCCGACCGCCTCCCCCGTACACGTATCCGCACGAACATCAACTCGTGCAGACCGTACAACCGGTGGCCGAATCGCGTCAGACCCTGTGGACGACCGCGTCCCTGTGGACAACCGCGCGGAGTAACTCCAGAACCCGGCCGGACCCTGCCGGAGTGCCCCAGGCCCCAGACCCCGGCCGGACCCTGCCGGGGACCCCAGACGCCCGCCGGACCCTGCCGGAGTGCCCCAGGCCCCAGGCCCCAGCCGGACCCTGCCGGAATGCCCCAGGCCCGGCCCGGGCCCTCAGACCCCTGTCAGCACGGCCCCGGTCCGGCGCACGGTTCCTCCGGCAGGTGCACCTTCGCCCACTCGCCGAGCTCCCTGAGCGCCGGCTCCAGCGCCGCCCCCGCCTCGGTCAGCCGGTAGGAGACCCGCAGCGGCGGGCCCTCGTCGACCTCGCGCACGACCAGTCCGGCGGCGGCGAGTTCGGTGAGGCGGTCGGAGAGCATGCGCTCGCTGATGCCGGGGATCGCCCTGCGCAGATGGACGAAGTACGCGGGCCCCGAGGTCAGCACGGACACGATCGGGCCGGTCCAGCGCTTGCCCAGCAGCTGGAAGACGCGGGTGATCCCGTCGTCGACCTGCTTGCACGCCGACGCGTCGTGGCTCTGCCCCGCACTCTGCTCGACCGTCATGCCTCCAGGGTACTGCCCCGTCGTGAGGGGATGAAAAAAAGTAAGTGACTGTGCTATTCATAGTTACGTAGTCGCTCGCAGCGACGTACGAATCCGTCGTCGCTGAACCTATGAAGTCGCTCTGACTTCCCGGACCTGGAGACCGCCATGGCCACGCTTCTGCACATCGACTCCTCCCTGTCCCCCGCCGGCGCCTCCGCCTCCCGCGCCGTCACCGACGCCTTCCGCAGGACCTGGGAGGAGCAGCACCCCGACGGCACCGTCGTCTACCGCGACCTGTCCACGGACCCGGTGCCGCACATCACCGCCGACGCCCACACCGCCGGCTTCACCGATCCGGCCTCGCACACGCCCGCCCAGACCGCGGCCTTCGCCGAGCGGCTGAAGCTGATCGAGGAGCTGGAGCAGGCGGACGCCGTGCTGATCGGCGCCCCCATGTACAACTTCGCCATCCCCTCGACCCTCAAGGCCTGGCTGGACAACGTGATCCTGATGGGCCGCACGGCCATGGCCGAGGAGTCGAAGGTCAAGGGCACGCCCTTCACCGTGGTCGCCAGCCGCGGCGGCTCCTACGCGCCCGGCACGCCGCGCGAGGGCTACGAGTACGTGCAGAACTACCTGCGCGCGGTCTTCGTCGACTCCTTCGGCGCCCAACTCGACTTCATCGTCCCGGAGCTCACCATGGCGCCCCACAACCCGGCGATGACCGAGCTGATCCCCCTGTACGAGGCCTCCCGGGAGCGCGCCCTGGAGCAGGCCGTCACCCGGGCCAAGGAACTGACCGCGCGTCTGGCCGCCTGACCGGCCCGCGGCATGTGATTGTCCTCACCAGATAGGGGCGGTCACCCCGCCCGGTCCGGCCGGAGAACCGGACAACGCGAAGGCCCCCAGGTCTGGTACCTGGGGGCCTTCGGCTGGTGCGCGAGGGGGGAGTTGAACCCCCACGCCCTTGCGGGCACTGGAACCTGAATCCAGCGCGTCTGCCTATTCCGCCACCCGCGCATTGGGTGTGTCCTCGGGCTCCTTCCCCTGTGGGGCCGGCGCCTTCCGACACCCAGAACATTAGCACGCTGGACCGGGTGGGTTCACATCCCTTCCCGCGGGGCAGCCGCAGACCAGCACCGTCCCGCACACCGGCCTCCGCGCCGGCCGGCGCGCGGACCGGCCCGCTCCGTATCAACCAGTACTGGTTCACGTATCAACCTCGTACCGGTACCGCCCGTCTCCCCAGGAGCCGGGCCGGGTCCACAGTCAGGTGCGGGACACTGGTCTGCGGCCGCCTCTACGATCCTGGGCAGAAGGAGTGGGCCCCGGGAGTTCGAAGGGGAGCTCCGGAGGGAACTTCGTGGGCGTCGACACCCGTCGACGGGGCCGACAGGGGGAACCAGCCGATTCACCGGCGCGTGGATACGATCAGTAAGCAGTACCAGGTAAGGCAGTACCCGCAGGGCGGGATGCAGGACGGCAGCAGCTACGGAGGAGGTGCCCCATGGGAGTCCTGAAGAAGTTCGAGCAGCGTCTCGAAGGTCTGGTCAACGGCACCTTCGCGAAGGTGTTCAAGTCCGAGGTCCAGCCCGTGGAGATCGCCGGCGCGCTCCAGCGCGAGTGCGACAACAACGCGCAGATCTGGAACCGCGACCGCACCGTCGTACCCAACGACTTCATCGTGGAGCTGAGCACGCCGGACTTCGAGCGGCTCAGCCCCTACTCGGGCCAGCTCGGCGACGAGCTCGCCGGCATGGTGCGCGACTACGCCAAGCAGCAGCGCTACACCTTCATGGGCCCCATCAAGGTCCACCTGGAGAAGGCCGACGACCTCGACACCGGTCTGTACCGGGTGCGCAGCCGTACGCTCGCCTCCTCCAGCAACCAGCAGGCCGCGGGGCCGGCCGCCCCGGCCGCGGGCCGTCCGGGCGCCGGCGGATACGGCTACCCGCCGGCCGCCGCCCCCGCGGGCGCCCCGCCGATGCCGGCCGCGCCGCCGCCCGGCGGACGTCCCGGCGGCTACGGCTACCCGCAGCCCGCCCAGCCCCTGCGGCCCGGCGGCCCGGTCGGCGCGCCGACGCCCGGCACCCGCACCCGCTACTGGATCGAGATCAACGGCGCACGCCATCAGATCTCCCGCGCGACGCTCGTGCTGGGCCGCAGCACCGACGCCGACGTGCGGATCGACGACCCCGGCGTCTCCCGCCGGCACTGCGAGATCCGGACCGGAACGCCCTCGACGATCCAGGATCTCGGGTCCACCAACGGCATCGTGGTGGACGGGCAGCACACCACCCGCGCTACGCTCCGCGACGGCTCGCGGATCGTCGTGGGCAGTACCACCGTTATCTATAGGCAAGCCGAAGGGTGAAGCGGGGGCAATGTCAGAGCTGACCCTCACGGTCATGCGGCTGGGGTTCCTGGCCGTACTGTGGCTGTTCGTGATCGTGGCCGTGCAGGTCATCCGCAGCGACCTGTTCGGTACGCGCGTCACCCAGCGCGGGTCCAGGCGAGAGGCCGCGCGGCCGCAGCAGGTCGCCCGGCAGCAGGCGGCACCGCCGCCCCAGCGCCAGCAGGCGGGCGGCCGCCAGCGCCGCAACGCCCCCACCAAGCTCGTGGTGACCGAAGGCACACTCACCGGCACCACCGTCGCGCTGCAGGGCCAGACCATCACCCTGGGCCGGGCGCACGACAGCACGATCGTGCTGGACGACGACTACGCCTCCAGCCGTCATGCCAGGATCTACCCGGACCGCGACGGCAACTGGATCGTCGAGGACCTGGGTTCCACCAACGGCACGTACCTCGACCGGAGCCGGCTGACGACCCCCACGCCGGTTCCGCTGGGCGCGCCGATCCGCATCGGCAAGACAGTCATCGAGCTGCGGAAGTAGTGCTACATCAATGAAAAGGCGCGAGCGGAGCGAGCACGCAGCGGCGGCCCCCACGACGGGCCCCGGCGCGCTCCCGACCGGAGGGTGGGCACCGTGCGGATGTACCCGGAGCCGACGGGCGAGGTGCGCATGAGTCTGTCACTGCGCTTCGCCGCCGGATCGCACAAAGGCATGATCCGGGAGGGCAACGAGGACTCCGGATACGCCGGCCCGCGCCTGCTCGCGATCGCCGACGGCATGGGCGGTGCCGCCGCCGGCGAGGTCGCCTCCTCCGAGGCCATCTCCACCATCGTCGCCCTCGACGACGACGTGCCCGGCTCCGACATCCTGACCTCCCTCGGCGCCGCCGTGCAGCGCGCCAACGACCAGCTGCGCTCGATGGTCGAGGAGGACCCCCAGCTGGAGGGCATGGGCACGACCCTGACCGCCCTGCTGTGGACCGGGCAGCGGCTCGGGCTGGTGCACGTCGGCGACTCGCGCGCCTACCTCCTGCGGGACGGCGTGCTGACCCAGATCACGCAGGACCACACCTGGGTGCAGCGCCTCGTCGACGAAGGCCGCATCACCGAAGAGGAAGCCACCACCCACCCCCAACGCTCCCTGCTGATGCGGGCGTTGGGCAGCGGCGAGCACGTCGAGCCCGACCTGTCCATCCGCGAGGTCCGGGCCGGCGACCGCTACCTGATCTGCTCCGACGGTCTGTCCGGAGTCGTCTCCCACCAGACCCTCGAGGACACCCTCGCCAGCTACCAGGGCCCGCAGGAGACCGTCCAGGAGCTCATCCAGCTCGCGCTGCGCGGCGGCGGCCCCGACAACATCACCGTCATCGTCGCCGACGTCCTCGATCTCGACACCGGCGACACCCTCGCGGGACAGCTCTCCGACACCCCGGTGGTGGTCGGCGCCGTCGCCGAGAACCAGAACCACCTGCACGACCCCGGCATCATGCAGACCCCGGCCGGCCGCGCCTCCGGACTCGGCCGCCAGGGCCAGGGACACGGCGGAGGCGGCGAGTTCGGCCCGCCCGGCTCCGGCGACACCACCGGCTACATCCCGGCCGGCGGCTTCGGCGACTACACCGACGACGACTTCGTCAAGCCGCGCAAGAACCGCCGCTGGCTGAAGAGATCCTTCTACTCCGTGCTCGCCCTCGCCGTGGTCGGCGGCGGCCTGTACGGCGGCTACCGGTGGACGCAGACGCAGTACTACGTCGGCGCCAAGGGCGAGCACGTCGCCCTGTACCGCGGCATCAGCCAGGACCTGGCCTGGGTGTCGCTGTCGAAGGTGGAGAAGGACCACCCCGAGATCGAACTCAAGTACCTGCCGCCCTACCAGCAGAAGCAGGTCAAGAACACGATCACGGAGGGCGGCCTGAAGGACGCCCGGAAGAAGGTGGACGAGCTCGCCGTGCAGGCCTCCGCCTGCAAGAAGCAGGCCGAACGGCAGGCCGCCGAGAGCGAGAACAACTCCAAGACCGGTCAGGGCCAGGCCGGCGGCACCACGGGAACCACCACCACCTCCCTCACGTCCAAGGCCACGGCGTCACCGACGCCGTCCAAGTCGACGTCCCCGAACCCGTCCACGTCCCCGTCCGCGACCGCCACTCCCCACCCCGGCCCCAGCCTCTCCGAGGAGGAGCAGAAGGTCGTCTCGATGTGCGGTAAGCAGTAGGCAAGCCGTGAGAGGCCCCGTCACACGATGAGCAGTACTACCAACCCGCCGACGCACCACACGTCCACGATCGGCGCCATCGGAGCACCGAGCAGACGCAACACCGAGCTCGCGCTGCTGGTGTTCGCCGTCGCCATCCCGGTCTTCGCCTACGCCAACGTCGGGCTCGCCATCGACGACCAGGTGCCGGCGGGCCTGCTCAGCTACGGCCTCGGGCTCGGCCTGCTGGCCGGCGTGGCCCATCTCGTCGTACGCAAGTTCGCCCCGTACGCCGACCCCCTGCTGCTGCCCCTGGCCACGCTGCTCAACGGACTCGGACTCGTCGCCATCTGGCGCCTGGACCAGTCCAAACTGCTGCAGTCCATCAACGTGGCCGGCGGCAAGGCGACCAACCAGCTGATGTACACCGCGATGGGCATCGCGCTGTTCGTCGTCACGCTGATCTTCCTCAAGGACCACCGCGTTCTGCAGCGCTACACCTACATCTCCATGGTGGCCGCGCTGTTCCTGCTGCTGCTCCCGCTCGTGCCCGGCCTCGGCCTGAACGTCTACGGCGCCAAGATCTGGATCTCCATCGGCGGATTCACCATCCAGCCCGGCGAGTTCGCCAAGATCGTGCTCGCCGTGTTCTTCGCCGGCTACCTCATGGTCAAGCGCGACGCGCTCGCCCTCGCCAGCCGCCGCTTCATGGGCCTGTACCTGCCGCGCGGCCGCGACCTCGGGCCGATCCTGGTGGTCTGGTTCATCTCGATCCTCATCCTGGTCTTCGAGACGGACCTCGGCACCTCGCTGCTGTTCTTCGGAATGTTCGTCATCATGCTGTACGTCGCCACCGAGCGCACCAGCTGGATCGTCTTCGGTCTGCTGATGTCCGCGGCCGGCGCCGTCGGCGTGGCCAGCTTCGAACCCCACGTCCAGCAGCGCGTCCAGGCCTGGCTCGACCCCATGCGCGAGTACACCCTCAGCCAGAAGGGCGTCGCCGGCCACTCCGAGCAGGCCATGCAGGCCCTGTGGGCGTTCGGCTCCGGCGGCACCCTCGGCACCGGCTGGGGCCAGGGCCACTCCGAGCTGATCCGGTTCGCCGCCAACTCCGACTTCATCCTCGCCACCTTCGGCGAGGAGCTCGGCCTGGCCGGCATCATGGCGATCCTGCTGATCTACGGCCTGATCGTGGAACGCGGCGTGCGCACCGCCCTCGCCGCCCGCGACCCCTTCGGCAAGCTGCTCGCCGCCGGCCTCTCGGGCGCCTTCGCCCTTCAGGTCTTCGTCGTCGCGGGCGGCGTCATGGGCCTGATCCCGCTGACCGGTATGACGATGCCGTTCCTGGCGTACGGCGGCTCCTCCGTCATCGCCAACTGGGCGCTCATCGGCATCCTGATCCGCGTCAGCGACACCGCCCGCCGCCCGGCGCCCACCCCCGCCATCAACCCCGACGCCGAGATGACCCAGGTGGTCCGTCCGTCATGAACAAGCCCCTGCGCCGGATCGCGATCTTCTGCGGCCTGCTGGTCCTCACGCTGCTCATCCGGGACAACTGGCTGCAGTACGTCAAGGCCGACAGCCTCAAGGACGATCCCAAGAACCGCCGCGTCACCATCGCCCGCTACTCCACCCCGCGCGGCGACATCATCGTCGACGGCGACCCGGTCACCGGCTCCACCGAGACCAGCACCAGCGGCCTGAACGACCTGAAGTACAAGCGCACCTACAAGAACGGGCCCATGTGGGCGCCCGTCACCGGGTACGCCTCGCAGGCCTTCGGCGCCAACCAGCTGGAGTCCATCGAGGACGGCATCCTCACCGGCAACGACGACCGGCTCTTCTTCCGCAACACCCTCGACATGATCACCGGCAAGGAGAAGCAGGGCGGCAACGTCGTCACCACCCTCAGCGCCGCCGCGCAGAAGGCCGCCTACAACGGCCTGAAGAAGCAGGGCGGCAAGGGTGCCGTCGTCGCCCTGGAGCCCTCCACCGGCAAGATCCTGGCGCTGGCCTCCTACCCGTCGTACGACCCCTCCTCCTTCGCGGGCAACTCCAACGACGACGCCGCCGCCTGGAAGAAGCTGCAGAAGAAGTACGACCCGAACGACCCGATGCTCAACCGGGCGCTGCGCGAGACCTACCCGCCCGGCTCCACCTTCAAGGTGGTCACCGCCGCGGCCGCGCTGGAGAACGGGCTGTACACCTCCGCCGACGACAAGACCGACTCGCCGCTGCCCTACATCATGAAGGGCACCACGACCGAGCTGAAGAACGAGGGGAACATCCCCTGCAAGGACGCCACCATGCGCGTCGCGCTGCGGTACTCCTGCAACACCGTCTTCGGCAAGATCGGCTCCGACCTCGGCAACGACAAGATGCTGGCGGAGGCGAAGAAGTTCGGCTTCGACGCCGAGCAGTTCACGCCCGTGCGTTCCAGCGCCTCGGTCTTCTCCGACAACATGAACTCCTCGCAGACCGCGCTGTCCTCCATCGGCCAGTTCAACACCGCCGCCACCCCGCTGCAGATGGCCATGGTCGCCTCCGCGGTCGCCAACGACGGCAAGCTGATGAAGCCGTACATGGTCGACAAGCTCCAGTCGTCCAACCTCGACACCATCGCGCAGACCGACCCGCAGGAGCTCAGCCAGCCCCTGTCGTCGAAGAACGCGCAGATCCTGCAGTCGATGATGGAGACGGTCGTCAAGGAGGGCACCGGCACCAACGCCCAGATCCCGGGCATCACGGTCGGCGGCAAGACCGGTACCGCCCAGCACGGCGTCGAGAACAGCGAGAACCCGTACGCCTGGTTCATCTCCTACGCCAAGCTCAGCGACGGCAGCTCCCCGGTCGCCGTCGCCGTGGTGATCGAGGACGACCAGGCCAACCGCGACGACATCTCCGGTGGCGGCCTCGCCGCCCCGATCGCCAAGAGCGTCATGGAGGCGGTCATCGACTCCAAGAAGTGACCCCGCTCACGTCCCCTTCACATCGGTGCACGTTGCGATACCGGTCCTGTATCGGGTGACGCGGTTGGACAGGTCACACAAGGCGGGCCGGGTACGGTAGGCCCGGACGGCAGCCTCCGACCGCACACCCGTGCGGGTCGGGACCGACGGAGAGGGCTGGTAGGAAGCATGGAAGAGCCGCGTCGCCTCGGCGGCCGGTACGAGCTGGGCCAGGTGCTCGGCCGTGGTGGCATGGCGGAGGTCTACCTCGCGCATGACACCCGCCTCGGCCGCACCGTGGCGGTGAAGACGCTGCGCGCGGACCTCGCACGCGACCCGTCCTTCCAGGCCCGGTTCCGCCGGGAGGCCCAGTCGGCCGCCTCGCTCAACCATCCCGCGATCGTCGCGGTCTACGACACGGGCGAGGACTACATCGACGGGGTCTCGATCCCGTACATCGTCATGGAGTACGTCGACGGCTCCACGCTGCGCGAACTCCTGCACTCCGGCCGCAAGCTCCTGCCGGAGCGCGCGATGGAGATGACCATCGGCATCCTCCAGGGCCTGGAGTACGCCCACCGCAACGGCATCGTCCACCGCGACATCAAGCCGGCCAACGTCATGCTCACGCGCAACGGCCAGGTCAAGGTGATGGACTTCGGCATCGCCCGTGCCATGGGCGACGCCGGCATGACGATGACGCAGACCGCGGCCGTGATCGGCACCGCGCAGTACCTCTCGCCGGAGCAGGCCAAGGGCGAGCAGGTGGACGCCCGCTCCGACCTGTACTCCACGGGCTGCCTGCTGTACGAGCTGCTGACGGTCCGCCCGCCCTTCGTCGGCGACTCCCCCGTGGCCGTCGCCTACCAGCACGTCCGCGAGGAGGCGCAGCCGCCGTCCGTCTTCGACCCCGAGATCACGCCCGAGATGGACGCCATCGTCCTGAAGGCGCTGGTCAAGGACCCCAACTACCGCTACCAGTCCGCCGACGAGATGCGCGCCGACATCGAGGCCTGCCTCGACGGCCAGCCCGTCGCGGCCACGGCGGCGATGGGCTCGGTCGGCTACGGCGGCTACCCCGACGACCAGCCGACGACGGCCCTGCGCGCCGACGCGGGCGCCGGCGCGACGACCATGCTGCCGCCGATGAACCCGGACGACGGCGGCTACGGCTACGACGACCGGCCCGACCGGCGGCGCCAGAAGAAGTCCAACACCTCGACGATCCTGCTGGTCGTCGCGGGCATCCTGGTGCTGGTCGGCGCGATCCTGATCGGCAAGTGGGCGTTCGGCGGCGGGGGCGTGGGCAACGACACGGTCTCCGTGCCGAACCTCGTCGGCCTGAGCCAGTCGGACGCCGAGAAGCAGCTGACCAACAGTGACCTGAAGCTCGGCACGGTGAAGCAGCAGCCCTGCGAGAACCAGAGCAAGGGCAACGTCTGCTCGCAGGACCCGGCGAAGAACACCGAGGTCAAGAAGGAGTCGACGGTCAACCTCGTGGTGTCGACCGGCGCGCCGAAGGTGCAGGTTCCGAGCGTGATCGGCCTGAGCCTGGACGACGCCAAGTCCAAGCTGGAGGGCGACGACTACCAGTTCAAGGTCGAGACGAAGACGCGTGAGTCCTCGGAGGACCCCAACACCGTCCTCGACCAGAACCCGATCGGCGGCAAGGAGGTGGAGAAGGGGACGACGGTCACCCTCACCATCGCCAAGGCCCCGGAAACGGTCGCCGTCCCGGACGTCTCCGGCCGTAGCTGCGACGAGGCCAAGGCCCAGCTGACGGCCAACAACCTGACTCCGGGCAACTGCACCCAGGTCGAGACCGACGACGACTCCAAGGTCGACAAGGTCATCAGCACCGACCCGCAGGCCGGCACCGAGGTCAAGAAGGGTTCCACGGTCAACATCCAGATCGGCAAGGCCAAGCAGAACCAGCAGACCCAGGTGCCGAACATCCAGGGCCAGACCCTGAAGAACGCCAAGCAGCTCCTGCAGCAGGCGGGCCTCCAGGTCGGCAGCATCACCGGCTCCCAGGACGACAACGCCATCGTCTTCAGCTCGGACCCGGGCCAGGGCAACACGGTCGAACAGGGCACCTCGGTCAACCTGATCACGGTCCAGAACGGCAACGGCAACAACGGCGGCGGCATCTTCGGCGGCCAGAACGGCTGACCGAGCCGCACACAGCAGTGGGCCCCTGCCGGAACCTCTCCGGCAGGGGCCCACTGCTGTTCGGCTGCGTCAGCGCAGTTCCTTCGGTGGGGTGCGTTTGTTGTCGACCTTGTCCACGCGGACCAACTCGCCCCACACCACGTAGCGGTACCGGCTCGTGTAGACCGGGGTGCACGTCGTCAGGGTGATGTAGTGGCCCGCCTTGGTCCTGCCCGATTCCTTCGGGATCTGGGAGAGGACCGTGACGTCGTACTTCGAGGTCTCGTCGAGGATGTCGTAGACCTTGTAGACGTACCACTTGTCCTTCGTCTCGAAGACGATCGGGTCGCCCACCCTCAGCTTGTCGATGTTGTGGAACTTCGCGCCGTGGCCGTCGCGGTGGGCGGCGAGGGTGAAGTTGCCCTTCTTGCCGGTCATCGGCAGGGTCGCCTTGACGGGGTCCGTGTAGTAGCCGGCGACGCCGTCGTTGAGGACCTTCGTGGACGTGCCCTTCTCCACCAGAACCTCGCCGTTCCGCATGGCGGGGACGTGCAGGAAGCCGATGCCGTTCCCGGTGTCCAGAGCGCCGGGGCCGGTGGCCTGGTGGCTCCAGGTGTCGCGGACCTTGTCGGCCTCCTTGTCCGCCTTGCGGTCGGCGACCACGTTCGTCCACCACAGGGAGTAGACGACGAAGAGGCCGAGGACCAGGCCCGCGGTGATGAGGAGTTCGCCGAAGACGCTGACCGCCAGGGCGATCCGGCCGCCCCGGCGGTGCGTCGGCGGCGCCTCGGGGGCGCCGGTCTCCTCTTGAGTGTCGTCGTCGGTGGTCGCTGCCACGTTCATCTGCCCTTACTCGACGAGCGCATCCGGCTTGCCCTTGCTGCGCGGCCGTTCCTCGACCATCTTGCCCCAGACGATCAGCCGGTACTTGCTGGTGAACTCCGGCGTACAGGTGGTGAGGGTGATGTAGCGGCCGGGCTTGGTGAAACCGGACCCCTTGGGGATGGGGTCGATCACGCTCGTGTTGCTCGGCGAGGTCACCGGCAGCGTCGAGGTCATCTTGTAGACGTAGTACTCGTCCTGCGTCTCCACCACGACCTCGTCGCCCGGCTTGAGCTTGTTGATGTAGCGGAACGGCTCGCCGTGGGTGTTGCGGTGCCCGGCCAGCGCGAAGTTGCCGGTCTTCGCGTCCGGCATCGCCGTCTTCAGCCTGCCCTCGCTGTAGTGACCGACCATGCCCTTGTCCAGCACCTTCTTGTTGCTGACGCCCTCCGCGATCGGCACCACCACGTCCAGCTTGGGGATGTGCAGGATGGCGAAGCCCTGGCCGGGTTCGAAGACACCGGGCGCGCGCTTGCCGCTCGCCCAGTCCTTCTGGAGGCTGCTCGCCTCCTTGTCCGCCTGCGCGTGCGCCCGCACGTTCGTCCACCACAGCTGGTAGGAGACGAACAGCAGCATCAGGACGCCGGTGGTGATGAACACCTCGCCGATCACCCGGCTCGCGATGACCGCCGGGCTCGGCTTGCGGGCGCGCGCCTGCCGGCGGGCCTCCACGCGGGAGAGCGGTGCGGACGCCGTCTCGGCCGCCTCGGAGGACGCGGCGGACGCGGCGGCCGCGTGTGTCCCGCCATGACGCCCGTGACGGCGCTTGGCGGCCTTTCTGCGGGCCGCTCGGCCCCCCGTCGGTGTTCCTGTGACGGAAGGGGCCGCTGAGGCGGCAGACGGCGCTATGGAGTCCCCCGGCGGCGGATCCGGTATCCGCAGCGCCACCGTCTCCTCGTCGATCGGCGGCTGGTACGCCTGCTGCCCGACGGTCCACTCCTCGAACGCGCCGGAGACCTCGTACGGCTCCTGCCCGTACGAGGCCCCCGACTCGCGCTCGGGGCGCAGCGCGGTCACGCCGTGGCCCTGCCCACCACCGGGGCGAGCCCCGCCGACCTCGCCACCGCGCCCTCGTCGCCGCACTCCACCAGCCAGTTCGCCAGCATCCGGTGGCCGTGCTCGGTCAGCACCGACTCGGGGTGGAACTGGACGCCTTCGACGGGCAGTTCACGGTGGCGCAGGCCCATGATGATGCCGTCGTGCGTACGGGCGGTGACCTCCAGCTCGGCGGGCACGGTCGGGGGCAGCGCCGCCAGCGAGTGGTAGCGGGTCGCGGTGAACGGGCTCGGCAGGCCGGCGAAGACGCCCTTGCCCTCGTGCTCGACCAGGGAGGTCTTGCCGTGCAGCAGCTCCGGCGCGCGGTCCACCACACCGCCGTACGCCACCTGCATCGACTGCATGCCCAGGCAGACGCCGAAGACCGGGACGCCCGTCGTCGCGCAGTGGCGCACCATCTCGACGCAGACGCCGGCCTCCTCGGGCGTGCCCGGGCCCGGCGACAGCAGCACGCCGTCGAAGCCGTCCTGGGCGTGCGCCGGGGAGACCTCGTCGTTGCGCAGCACCTCGCACTCGGCGCCCAGCTGGTACAGGTACTGGACCAGGTTGAAGACGAAGCTGTCGTAGTTGTCCACGACGAGAACGCGCGCGCTCACTGGTTGTCCACCGTCACATCGTTGAAGGGAAGCAGCGGTTCGGCCCACGGGAAGACGTACTGGAAGAGGACGTAGACCACCAGCAGGACGAGCGCGAGCGAGATCAGCGCCCTCACCCACGCGTTCCCCGGCAGATGCCGCCAGATCCAGCCGTACATGCCGTCCCTTCCGTTCCACCACGGCACCAGACTCACGCCGTACCCGCACCAGACTAACCGCGCAGCGCCGCCGGTTCGCCTTCGTCCACAGGCCGTGTGGAATCCAGGTGGGCCCACACGATGAGCCGGTGACTGTGTCCCCACTCCGGATCGCACGTGGTCAGGGTCAGATACCGGCCCGCACGCGTGTACCCGGACTTACGTGGCACAGGGTCGATCACCTCAACGTCCGTGGGAACCGTTTTGTAGGGCCCTTTGTCGATCCGATACGTGAACCAGGTCGTCCCGTCGGTCAGCACGACCGCGTCCCCGGGCCGCAGCCTGGGGAAGTCCACGAGGGGATCGCCGTACGTGCGCCGGTGGCCGGCGACCGCGAAGTTCCCGGTCCCGCCGAGACGGGCGGTGCCCGCGTAGTGGCCGAGGCCCTTCTTCAGGGTGTTCACGGCCGTGTTCTCCAGCACCGGCTTGTGCCATCCCCGGCCCAGCCGCGGGATGTACATGATCGCGAAGGGCTTGCCGGGCACGTACGGCGCCGCCTTCCGCGGGGCCGCCGGGCTTCCGGCGGTCGTTCCCGGCGCCGCGGTCTGCCGGGCCCACTGGTCGTGCAGCACGTCGATCTGGTGGTTCATCGCCCCGTCCGCCCGCACACCGGTCCAGAACAGGACGTAGACGACGAAGAGGGCGATCAGTGTCCCCACGGTGATGCACAGCTCGCTGACGGTCCTGACCACAACGCGCACCGGCAGCTCCTGAACGGCTCAGCTCACCCCGCGGGCTCGGCGTAGTGCAGATCCACTGTGCCCGAGTAGCCGGGCAGAGTCACCGTCCCGTCCTGGGTGACTTTCCAGCCCAGGCCGTACACATTCACGTACACCATGTAGTTCTGGATCGCCGTCGAGTCCGACAGCGCCCGGTTCAGCTTCTCCGGGTCCCCGACCGCGGTGATCTTGTACGGCGGCGAGTAGACCCGGCCCTGCAGGATCAGCGTGTTGCCCACGCAACGCACGGCGCTGGTGGAGATCAGCCGCTGGTCCATGACCTTGATGCCCTTGGCGCCGCCCTGCCACAGCGCGTTCACCACGGCCTGGAGGTCCTGCTGGTGGATGACCAGGTAGTCGGGCTGCGGCTCCGGATAGCCCGGCAGCTTCGCGGTGGCGTTCGGCGGGGCGTCGTTGAGCGTGACGGTGATCGCCGTGCCCCTGACCGGCTGGGTGCCCGCGCTCTCCTCCAGCCGCGCGAGCTTGTCGTCCTGCGCCTTGGTGCTGCCGTCGTCCCGCTCGGCGAGGGCCTCCACGTCGTCGCGCAGCGAGGCGTTGGACTCGTCCAGCCCCTTGTTCTTGCGGCTGCGCTCCTGGATGAGGTCGGACAGCTTCAGCAAGGACGTGTCCGTGCGGATATTGGTGCCCTTGGCCGTATTGAAACTGGTGAAGAAAATGAGCCCCGCGAGGGCGAAGACGGCCACCGTGAGCACCCGCACGGGCCGGAAACGGCGGCCCCGGGCAGGACTGGATCCGGCCTGGGGGGAGTCGGCAGAATTGCTCAACGTACCCTTATCTCCTTCGGCACCGCGGAAGCACTACGCTAACGGACGCCCGGGGGAGCCCAAGAGTCCCCTTGTACGCTGCCCCGGAGCCAGCCACAGTTCCCTGCGCGGCCACGCAGCGCATCGACAGGAGAGACCCTCGTGCCGAAGTCACGTATCCGCAAGAAGGCCGACTACACGCCGCCGCCGTCGAAGCAGGCGACCAGCATCAAGCTGAACAGCCGGGCCTGGGTCGCGCCGGTGATGCTGGCCATGTTCCTCATCGGGCTCGCCTGGATCGTCGTCTTCTATGTGACCGACGGCTCGCTGCCCATCGACAAGCTGGACAACTGGAACATCGTGGTCGGCTTCGGGTTCATCGCGGCCGGATTCGGCGTCTCCACGCAGTGGAAGTAGCGGCGACTTCCCTGTGAACTCAGCTCTGCCCACGGCTATCCGCTGAGTTATCCACAGCGGTTTCCACAGTGGGGAAAAAGAAAGACGATCTGTGGATAACCCGTCGGGTGTTGACGCCGATACGACTGTCAGACCCCGTCGGACGATGACTCGGACACCTGTTCGCACCCGCTCTGACCTGCGTGAACGTCGGTCGGCACCGGGGGGCACGGGTGTTCGCGCACAGTGTGCACAAGATTCGCCACCCGCTGTGGACAACCGGGCACCTCAGGTGAGCTGAGCCGTCCTGACCAGGGTCATGACCACGACGACCAGCAGGACCACGGCGCAGGTGCCGTACTGCACGAGGGCGCGGTGCCGGCGGGGGGCGTGGACCATCGCGTAGCCGGTGACGACGCCGGCTACGAGACCGCCGATGTGGGCCTGCCAGGCGATGCCGCTCCAGCCGAAGGTGAAGATGAGGTTGATCACCAGCAGGGCGATGACCGGCCGCATGTCGTAGTTGAGGCGGCGCATCAGGACGGCGGTGGCGCCGAAGAGGCCGAAGATGGCGCCGGACGCGCCGAGGGAGGGCTGGTTCGCGGCGGCGAGCAGATAGGACAGGGCGCTGCCGGCGAGGCCGGAGACGACGTACAGGGCGAGGTAGCGGGCGCGGCCGAGGGCGGCTTCGAGGGGGCCGCCGATCCACCACAGGCTGAGCATGTTGAACAGGATGTGGACGTAGCCGGCGTGCAGGAACATCGCCGTGAGCATGCGGTACCACTGGCCCTGGGCGACGCCCTCGACGCCGCCGAGGAGGGGGACGTAGGCCTGGCCGATGAGCTCGAGACGGTCGGTGAAGCGGTCGCCGACGGCGAGCTGGACCAGGAAGAACGCGAGGTTGGCGCCGACCAGGATCTTGGTGACCAGGCGGGGGTCGGCGGTGACGGTGCCGCCGGCGAGGGTGCGGGGGCGGGCGGCGGCCGGGAGCCGGCCGGTGCCGGAGCCGCCGCGGGCGCAGTCGGGGCACTGGAAGCCGACGGAGGCGTCGACCATGCACTCCGGGCAGATCGGGCGTTCGCAGCGGGTGCAGCGGATGCCGGTCTCGCGGTCCGGGTGGCGGTAGCAGCCGGGCAGGCTTCGGGCGTCCTGCGAGCTGCCTGCCGCGTGGTCCATGACATCCCCTAGGTCGTCGTACACCGGTGGGCGGAATGCACCGCCCCGCCCATCTTTACGGATGAGCGGGGCGTTTGGTTCCTGCCGTGCGGGGACTGTGCCCCGGCGGTCTCGGTCCTCGCGGTCTCAGCCCTCGCGGGTCTCGATGACGACCGACTCGATGACGACGTCCTTGACCGGGCGGTCGGTGCGCGGGTTGGTCTGAGTGCCGGCGATGGCGTCGACGACCTTCTGGCTGCCGGTGTCGGTGACCTCGCCGAAGATGGTGTGCTTGCGGTTCAGCCACGTCGTGGGGGCGACGGTGATGAAGAACTGCGAGCCGTTGGTGCCCGGGCCGGCGTTGGCCATGGCCAGCAGGTAGGGCTTGTTGAAGGAGAGGTCCGGGTGGAACTCGTCCTCGAACTGGTAGCCGGGACCGCCGGTGCCGTTGCCCAGGGGGTCGCCGCCCTGGATCATGAAACCGCTGATCACCCGGTGGAAGACCGTACCGTCGTAGAGCCGGTCCGTGGACTTGGCGCCGGTGGCGGGGTTGACCCACTCACGCTCGCCCTGGGCGAGCTCGACGAAGTTCCGGACCGTCTTGGGGGCGTGGTTCGGCAGGAGCCGGACTTCGATGTCGCCGTGGTTGGTCTTCAGGGTGGCGTAAAGCTGCTCAGCCACGATCTGCCTTCCGTTGTCTTCCTGTGACCCCCTGATCCTCGCACGGCCGGGGCCGCGGGGGGCGCGCTCGGCGTCGATCCGTGGCATTGTCGACGACAAGCTCCTGTTGCACCGTATTCATCCTCTATTGGACTCCGCCAACATGCCTCGGGGTCTGTTGGCAGGCATGATCCGTAAAAGGGTGGAAAGTCGATTACCGTACGCCACCGAGGAGGAGGAACCCGTGACCCGCATCGACAGCGTGCGCGCCGCGACCGGTTCGGCGAAGGACAGCGTGCTGCACGCCGCGGAAGTGGTGGCGCCCTACGCCGACACGGCCAAGGACAGGGCCGCGCACTACGCACACGAGGCCCGCGTACGGCTTGCGCCCAAGGTGTCGCTGGCCGCGGATCAGGCCCGCGTCCAGTACGACGCGTATGTCGCGCCGCGGCTGGAACAGGCCCGGACGCATGTGCCGCCGAAGGTCGACCAGGCCGCGCACGAGGCGGCGGCCGTGACGCGCCGGGCGGCTCGGCAGGCCGCCGACTACTCCCGGCCGAGGATCGAGCAGGCGGTCGCCGCGGCCGGGCCCGTCCGGGACGAGGCCGCCGCGCGTGGGGCTGCCGCGTTGGCCGCGTTGCGCGGCCAGGTGTCGCCGAAGGAGATTCAGAAGCTGGCCCGTAAGCACCAGCGCCGTGCGCGGGCCGGGCGTGCCGCCCGGTTCCTGCTGGTGCTCGGCGCGGTGGCCGGCGGCGCCTTCGCCGCGTGGAAGTGGTGGGACAAGCAGGCCAACCCGGACTGGCTGGTCGAGCCTCCCGCCGCGACCGAGGTCCCCGAGTCCGGCAATCTGACGTCCGTGGACGGCAGTGGCCAATCCGTCCTGGACCCGGAGGTCCAGGCGAAGCAGGCGGAGGAGGAGGCAGCGAAGGGCGACGACCAGCGCTGACCTGCCACCACGAAGCCCGGAGCCGCGATCACACCCCGCGCCTCCGGGCTTCCGCACGTCCGCCTTCGATCCTGCGCCGCCGGGCGTGGTGCTGCCGCAGCCGCCGCTCGATGCGCTGGACTCCGTCCCGCAGCCCGATCAGCTCCATGTCGAGCAGGTAGGTGCGCACCTTGCCGGGCGACGTCGCTGTCGCGCAGGAGCAGGGCGATGGTGAGGACGGCTCGGCGGGAGTAGAGGGTGAGGCTGGACCGGGGCTGTGGATGACTTCCTGGATAGCGCGACACGATGTCACGCTTGAATTTCGCCAGGTCGGAGCCACGGTCACGCCGAAGTACGCCGCCACCATCACCGTCGTCACATGCATCCCGTCCGGGAGTAATGACAGTAGAACCGGTCCGCGGTTCCCCCGAATTGTTCGTGGTGTTGTCTGTCAGCTCTGGTTCGCACCTGACCTACTCTTCCCCCGCCCTTTGCCGTGGGTGTCGGTGGCGGCCAACCATGGCTGGACCGCCGGGATCCGGAATTCCCGTCGTCTTGGTTCACCTTTGCTACGGGAGACGACCAGTGACAGTGACGACAACGCTCCCGGCGCTTCAGCAGCCGGACTGGGGTGATGATCCGCGGCTGCCGGGGGTGCGGGAGCGGCTCGGGGCGAGTGCGGCGTTGGTGTCGGCCGCACGGACACGGCGCCTGCGGGCGCTGCTGGCCGAGGTGGCGCAGGGCCGGGCCCTGGTCGTGCAGGCCGGTGACTGCGCCGAGGACTTCGCGGAGTGCGGGCGCGCGCACGTGGTGCGCAAGGCCGGCCTGCTGGACGCGCTGGCGGGCGTGCTGACCGCCCGCTCGGGGCTTCCGGTGGTGCGCGTCGGGCGGATCGCCGGTCAGTACGCCAAGCCCCGCTCGCAGCCCAGCGAAATCATCGACGGCATCGAACTCCCCGTATATCGCGGGCACATGGTGAATTCACCGGTCGCCGACAAGGACGCCCGCCAGCCGGACCCGCTGCGGCTGCTGCGCGGATACGCGGCCGCCCGGAACGTTCTGCGGCATCTGAATTCCGGCGTGTGGACCAGCCATGAGGCGCTGCTGCTCGATTACGAAATGCCGTTGACGCGGCTGGACGAGCGCGGCCGTCCTTTTCTCGGCTCCACGCACTGGCCGTGGATCGGCGAGCGGACCCGGCAGCCCGACGGGGCGCACGTCGCCCTGCTGGCCGGCGTGGTGAACCCCGTCGCCTGCAAGGTCGGCCCGGGCACGAGCGTCGACGAGGTGCTGGAGCTGTGCGCCCGCCTCGATCCGGACCGTGAGCCCGGCCGGCTGACCCTGGTGGCCCGGATGGGCGCGGACCGCGTCGGCGAGCGGCTGGCCCCGCTCGTGTGGGCGGTGCGGGCGGCCCGGCATCCGGTGGTGTGGCTGTGCGACCCCATGCACGGCAACACCGTGACCGCCGCCTGCGGGCTCAAGACCCGGCGTCTGGAGGCCGTGACCGCGGAGGTGCGGGCCTTCCAGCGGGTGGTGCGCTCCAGCGGCGGTGTCACCGGCGGGCTGCATCTGGAGGCCACGCCGTACGAGGTGACGGAGTGCGACCTCGGGCCCGGGGCGCCCGCGGGGCCGTACACGACCCTGTGCGATCCCCGGCTCAATCCGCGTCAGGCCGTCGCCGTCGTCTCGGCCTGGCGGCCCTAGTCCAGCCGACGTTCGTTTTCTTGGAGGTACGTGGTGGTGGAGCGAGTCGCCCTGGTCACCGGGGCCGCCGGCGGGATCGGCGGTGCCGTGGTGCGGGCGTTGTGCGAGCGGGGCACCGTGGTGGCCGCGCTGGACCGCGACGAGGTCCGGCTGGCCGAGACGGTCGAGAAGCTGCGCGGCGACGGGCACGAGGTGCGCGGATGGGCCGTCGACGTGACCGACGGCGCGGACGTGGAGCGGGTCGTGGGCGCCGTGGAGGACACCCTCGGCCCGGTGGAGCACCTCGTCAACGCGGCGGGCGTGCTGCGGCTGGGCGAGGTGTCCGGGTACGGCGACGAGGACTGGCGGTCGACGTTCGCCGTGAACACCGACGGCGTCTTCCATCTGTGCCGGGCCGTGGTGCGCCGGATGGTGCCGCGCTCCCGGGGCGCCATCGTCACCGTGGCGTCGAACGCGGCGAGCACGCCCCGCGTCTCGATGGCGGCGTACGCGGCGTCGAAGGCGGCGGCCGCCATGTTCACCAGGTCGCTCGGCCTGGAGGTGGCCCGGCACGGCATTCGCTGCAACGTGGTGGCGCCGGGCTCGACCGACACCCCGATGCTGCGCTCCATGTGGCGGGACGAGTCGGGGCCGGCCGCCACCGTCGAGGGCGACCTCGGCGCCTTCCGCACCGGCATCCCGCTGGGCCGCGTCGCCCGGCCCGAGAGCGTCGCCGACGCCGTCGCCTTCCTGCTGTCCGACCAGGCGTCCCACGTCACCCTGCACGTCCTGACCGTGGACGGCGGGGCGTCCCTCGGCAACTAGCCGTATCTGTCGCCGACTTCGTGTGAAAGGACCCCGTCCCCCATGCCCGGCATACCCACCATCGCCCCCTATCCCCTGCCCACCGCCGGCGACCTGCCCGTCAACACCGCCGCCTGGACGGTCGACGCGGAGCGGGCCGTCCTGCTCCTGCACGACATGCAGCGCTACTTCCTCGCGCCACTGCCCGACTCCCTGCGCGCCGAACTCGTCACCCGGGTCGCGGCGTTGGCCGACCGGGCGCGCGCCCTCGGCGTCCCCGTGGCGTACACCGCGCAGCCCGGCGGCATGACCGACCAGCAGCGCGGACTGCTGCGGGACTTCTGGGGTCCGGGCATGCGCACCGCGCCCGCCGACCGCGAGATCGTCGGCGAACTGGCGCCTCGGGACGGCGACTGGCGGTTCACCAAGTGGCGCTACAGCGCCTTCTTCCGCTCCGACCTGCTGGAGCGCATGCGCGCGCACGGCCGCGACCAGCTGGTGGTGTGCGGGGTGTACGGGCACGTGGGCGTGCTGATGACGGCCGTGGACGCGTTCACGCACGACATCCGTACGTTCCTGGTGGCCGACGGCGTCGCGGACTTCGGGGCGGCCGAGCACCGGCGGACGCTGGAGTACGCGGCCCGGTGCTGTGCCGTGGTGACGACCGCGGAGGAGGTGTTCCGGTGAGCCGGAGGAGTCTGCTGGAGCGGGTGCTGGGCGGCCCGGGGCTGCCGTACGCGATGCTGCACCGGCCGGAGACGAACGGGCCGGGGCTGCTCGACGTGCTCACCGGCCCGGTCGCGGAGGTCGGCCGGCTCGCGGAGCTGCCGCTGCCCGCGGGGCCCGGCGAGGCGGTGCTGGCGCTCGTCCCCTACCGGCAGCTCGCCGAGCGCGGGTTCGCCGCGCCGGACGACGGGACGCCGCTGCTGGCGATGACCGTCGCCGAGCGGGAGACGGTGGCCGTGGACGACTTCCTCGACCGGGCGCCGCGCGGGCCGGTGGAGCTGAGCGGCGGGTGCTTCGACGTCGGCGACGACGCGTACGCCGAGCTGGTGCGGCGGATCGTGCGGGACGAGATCGGCACGGGCGAGGGCGCGAACTTCGTGCTCAAGCGGACCTTCGTCGCCGACCTCACGGACTACGGGCCCGCCACGGCGCCGGCTCTCTTCCGGCGGCTGCTGACGCTGGAGTCCGGCGCGTACTGGACGTTCCTGATCCACACCGGTGAGCGCACGCTCGTCGGGGCGACGCCGGAGCGGCACGTGAGTGTGCGTGGGGGCGCGGCCGTGATGAACCCCATCAGCGGCACGTACCGGTATCCGGCCGACGGGCCCACGCTCGACGGCGTTCTGGAGTTCCTCGCCGACCGCAAGGAGGCGGACGAGCTGTACATGGTGCTCGACGAGGAACTGAAGATGATGACCCGCGTCTGCGACGACGGCCCGCGGGTGGTGGGACCGTACCTGAAGGAGATGGCCCGCCTCGCGCACACCGAGTACTTCATCGAGGGGCGTACGCGGCGGGACGTCCGCGAGGTCCTGCGGGAGACGCTGTTCGCGCCCACGGTCACCGGGTCGCCGGTGGAGAGCGCGGCGCGGGTGATCGAGCGCTACGAGCCCGGGGGACGGGCGTTCTACAGCGGGGTCGCGGCGCTGATCGGGTGGGAGGACGCAGGGTCGTACTCGCTGGACTCGGCGATCCTCATCCGGACCGCCGAGATCGACGGCGGGGGCCGGTTGCGGCTGTCGGTGGGGGCGACGTTGGTGCGGCACTCGGACGCGGAGTCCGAGGCGGCGGAGACGCGGGTCAAGGCGGACGGTCTGCTGCGGGCGCTGGGCGCCGGCGGCGGTGACCGCGCGTCGGATGCGGCCCCGCGCTCCTTCGAGGCGCATCCCCACGTCCGCGGCGCTCTCGAACAGCGGAACGCCTCGCTGGCCCGGTTCTGGCTGGCCGACGGCGTGGCGGAACCGCTGCCCGGCCTCACCGGTGCCCGCGTGCTCATCGTCGACGCAGAGGACACCTTCACGGCCATGCTGGGGCGGCAGTTGGACTCGCTCGGGCTCGACGTCACCGTCCGCCGCTTCGACGAGCCGTATGCCTTCGCCGAGCACGACCTCGTCGTCCTCGGACCGGGGCCCGGCGATCCCCGGGACGTCGGCCATCCCAAGATCGCCCATCTCCGGGGCGCCGTCGACGGGTTGATCGCCGCTCGCCGGCCGTTCCTCGCCGTGTGTCTCAGCCACCAGGTGCTGGCCACGCGGCTCGGCTTCGCGATGGTCCGCCGGGAGGTGCCGAACCAGGGGGTGCAGCGGGAGATCGAGCTGTTCGGGAGCCGGGCCCGGGTCGGTTTCTACAACACCTTCGCCGCCCGTTCCCACGCCGACCGCGTGAACTGCGTGGGCGCCGGCCCCGTGGAGGTGAGCCGGGACGCGGACTCGGGCGAGGTGCACGCGCTGCTCGGGGCGCACTTCGCGTCGGTGCAGTTCCATCCGGAGTCGGTGCTGACGCAGGACGGTCCGCAGCTGGTGGGCGGGCTGCTGGCCTGGCTGCGGCGGCCGGTGGCGGTGGGCTGAGCGGGCGTACGGCGATGGGGCCGGCCTCCTGGACGGGGGCCGGCCCCTTCGGTGTGCCGTCGGTCAGCCGCGCAGTGCCCGGTCGACCAGGTCGCCCGCGGCGCCGGTGTACGCCGCCGGGTCGCACAGGTCCGCCAGTTCCCGGGCCGTCAGTGTCACCTCCGGTACGGCGGCGAGGAGTTCGGCCAGCGGACGTCCCGTCCGCGCGGCCCGCGCCGACAGGCGGGCCAGCAGCTGCCTGGCGGCCGTCCTGCCCAGGCGCGGGGCCAGGACGGCCGCGACGCGTTCCGAGACGACCTGGCTGCCGGTCAGGGCGAGGTTGGCGCGCATGCGGTCGGGGCGGACCTGGAGGCCCTCGGTGAGTTCGACGGCCGTGTGGGCGGCGCCGCCCGCCAGGCGCAGGCATTCGCGCAGCAGGAGCCACTCGGCGTGCCAGGCGCCGGCCGAGCGTTCGTCCTCGCTCAGCAGGCACTGGGTGAGGCCGGCGGCCAGGACGGGCACCTGGAGGGCCGCGCCGCGCAGCAGGGTGGCGAGGACGGGGTTGCGTTTGTGCGGCATCGCGGAGGAGCCGCCGCGTCCGGCGCCGCCCGGCTCGGCGACCTCGCCCACCTCGGTGCGCACCAGCGACTGCACGTCCACGGCGATCTTGCCGAGCGCCCCGGCGGTGAGGCCGAGCGCGGCGGCGAGGTCGGCCATGGGGGTGCGCAGCGCGTGCCAGGGCAGGACGGGCCGGTCCAGTCCCGTCTCGGCGGCGTACGCGTCGACCAGCCGGTCCACGTACTCCCCGCGGTCCACGGCACCTTCGCCGTCCAGTGCCGCGTACTGGAGGTAGCCGGCGAGGGTGCCGGCGGCGCCGCCGAGGGAGACCGGCAGGCGTACGGCGGCGAGGCGTTCGCGGGCGTCGAGCAGGAGCCGGTGCCAGCCCGCGGCCTTCAGGCCGAAGGTGGTGGGCACGGCGTGCAGGGCGAGGGTGCGGCCGGCCATCGGGGTGTCCCGGTGGGCGGCGGCCAGGGCGGCGCACGCCGCGGCCGACCGGTCGAGGTCGGCGAGGGTCAGGGCGCGGGCCCGGGCGGCGACCAGCATGGCGCCGGTGTCGAGGATGTCCTGGCTGGTGGAGCCGCGGTGCACGTACTCCGCGGCGGCCGGGTCCACGTCGGCGACCGCGCGGCCGAGGGCCTGGACGAGGCCGACGACGGGGTTGGCGGTCTCCCGGGCGGCGAGCGCGAGCCGCCGCGGGTCGAGCCGGGCGGAGCGGGCGACGTCACCGATGGTCTCGGCCGCCCACCCCGGCACGGTCCCCAGCCGGGCCTGGGCCCTCGCGAGCGCCACCTCGGCGTCCACCATGGCCCGCAGCCACGCCTGGTCCCCGACGACGGCCTCCACGGGGGTGCCGGCACGGACGGGGGAGAGCAGTCCGGCGTCGAGGAGTCCGGCCTGCCGGTCCGTTCCTGTCGTGCCGTCCGTCTGCGCGGGGGCGCTCATACGATCACTCCGGTCAGGTCGGTGTCCGTGCCCACCGCGCGGATGCCCGAGGGGGGTTCGGTCACCGGGGGCAGGGCGAGGGCGGCACGGGCGATGGCGTCCGAGTCGGTCAGGGTGACGGAGTCGACGCCCGGGCGGATGCCGGCCGCGGTGACCCAGTGGACGGACTCGGTGGGCACGCCGTAGGCGAAGCGGCGGGGGTGGGCCCGGCCGCGGGCGTCGAGGAGGCGGTAGGGGCGCTCGGTGACGGCCAGGCCGCCGGTCTCGTACGCGGGGCCGCCGGCGCTGGGGATGCGGTACGGCGCCGCCTGCTCGGTGTCGAGGAGGTGCTGCAGGAGGGGGTCGTCGGTGCGGCGCAGGTCGGGTTCGGGGAGCCGGGCCTCGATCAGGACCGTGGCGCGCACCGGCGGGCCGGGGACCTGGGCGGAGTCGGCGACGAACGCGGGCGCGCGGGTGTCGATGCGGACGCGGGTACCGGGACCGGTGACCGTGAGGACGCCCGCCTCGATCAGCGCGGTCATCTCCTCGATCCGGGAGGCGGGCGGGCCGATCGACAGGAACGCGTTCAGCGGCGTGTACCAGCCCTCCAGGTCGTCGCGGTGGGAGGCGCCGTCGAGGCCGCCGTGGTCCACCGCGAGACGGATCTCGTTGCGCAGGTCGCGCAGGACGTCGAGGGCGGCCTTCAGGGGGCCGCTGACGTTGCCGGCGCGGGCCGCGCGGACGTCGGCCCGCAGATGGGCGAGGAGCCAGGTCCGGAAGTCGTCGCGGTCGGCGAACTCCCGGTCGCCGTAGGGGCGCGAGAGCCGCTCCCAGTCCCAGCGTTCGGCCGGCGGGACGGCGTACGCGTCGAGCAGGGCCGCCTCCTGGTCGGCGGGGGCGGCCAGGAAGCGTTCGACGAAGCCGTCCTCCTCGGCGCCGCGGCCGTGGGCGCGCAGGAGGGTGGCGTAGTAGACGCTCTCGACCTCCTTGCGGATCAGCGGCCACAGGTCGTGGGTGAAGTCGAGGTGCGGGCGGGCCCGCAGGGCGGCGACGAGGGCGGGGGTGAGCAGGCGCGGGTGGTGGCGGCCGTGGGCGCCCTTCTCGTTCTCGCCGCGCGCGTGGTAGGGCACTCCGCGCCGGGAGAACGCGTACAGCCGGGGTTCGCGGCCGGAGGGCCGGTAGGTCAGGGCACCGTCCTGCCCGCGGGTGTAGGTGCCGCCGCGGCCGGCCGTGAACAGGGCCATGTGGTCGAAGAAGTTCAGGCCCAGGCCGCGCAGCAGCACGGGCCGGCCCGGCTGTACGGCGTCGAGGTCGAGGTCGGCGGGGTTGGCCGGGGGGACGTAGGTCAGGTAGTGGATGCGGGCGAGGCTCGCGGTGCGGGCCTCGTGCGGGGTGAGCCGGGCCGGGACGTGGCCCTGGGCGAGGACGATCGCGTCGAGGCTGTTGAGCCGGGTGCCGTCCTCCAGGCGGACGCCCTGGGGGCCGCCGGGGATGCCGAGGGTGTCGGCCATGGCGAGGGCACGGCTGCGGTGGACGCGCACGGTGACGTGGGCGGGGGCGCCGGCGACGATGCGGCGGAAGCAGTCGGCGAGGTAGCGGCCGTAGAAGGCGCGGGTGGGGTAGGAGTCGGGGCCGAGCCGGGCGGCCTCCCGGAGGGTCTCCTCGTCGTGGTCGCCGAACGGGCCCAGCAGGGCGAGCGATGCGGCCCACTCGTGCAGGGTCGGGCCCGGTTCCACGGGGCCCTCGATGCGGACGGAGTCGTCGGTGTAGACCGTGATCTGGGAGGCCACGGTGTTCATCAGCAGGTGGCGGGACTGTTCGGCGCGCCACACGGCCCCGGCGCCGGGGGCGGCGGGGTCGACGACGTGGACGAGGAGTTCGTCGTGGGTGGGCGTGTGCCGTTCGTTGGCGAGGAGCCGTTCCAGGACGGACAGGCCGCGCGGGCCCGCCCCGATCACGCAGATCTCGGCGCGGTTCATGCCGGGGCCTCGGTGAGCAGGCGGGCGAGTTCGAGGCGCTTGATCTTGGTGGTGGCCGTCTGGGGGAGGTCGCTCTGCCGCCACTGGACGGGTGCGGCGAGGGCGGGCAGCCCGGTCAGGGCCTCCTTCCAGCGGGCCAGGTCCAGCGGGGTGTCGTCC
The DNA here is from genome assembly GCF_054850255.1 of Streptomyces sp. 7R007. NCBI lineage: Bacteria > Bacillati > Actinomycetota > Actinomycetes > Kitasatosporales > Streptomycetaceae > Streptomyces > Streptomyces sp. 7R007. The sequence continues at coordinate 182,687 of NZ_JBTWMV010000010.1, forward strand.
CGGGTGCAGACGACGGGTACGGGGACGCCGTCCGCGCCGTGCACGACGATGACCTCGACCAGCTCGGGCAGCCGGCCCAGCAGCGTGTCCTCGATCTCCAGGGTGCTGTCGATGCCGGGGATGCTGTCGACCTCGCGGTCCAGCAGGTGCAGACAGCCCCATTTGGTGCGGTAGCCGAGGTCGCCCATGCGCCACCAGCCGTCGTTGACCTGCTTCTGCCAGCGGGCGTGCTCGCCGAGGTAGGTGAGGATGCGGCCGTCGGTGCGGACCTCGATGAAGCCGGGGTTGGCCTTGGTCACCGGGTTGCCGTCCCGGCTGACCACGCGCACGCCCGTCATGCCGGGGAAGGGCATGCCGACGCAGCGGCCGTCGAAGGGGTGGCGGTCGGTGTAGGTGCGGGCGGCGACGGGGCCGACCTCGCTCTGGCCGTAGATCTGGGCGTAGCGGGGGTTCCGGCGGCGGGAGGCGCGCAGCATCGTGGCGACGGTGCGCGGGTGGATGGCGTCGAAGGTGGAGGAGAAGTACTTGACGTGGGCCAGCGGCGCCCGCGGGTCGTCGGCCAGGACCTCCCAGCGCAGCAGGGTGTTGGGGTGGGTCTCGACGATGCCGGGGCGCAGCCGGGCGAACAGCTCGGCGACGGCGGCCGGTTCGTCGTCGCGCAGCATGAGCAGGGGGTGGCCCTGCAGGAGGGTGATGGGCATCGCCGTGAACAGGCGGGAGTGCACGAAGGACATGTGCATCGCGACCGGTTCGCGCCGGCCGATCAGGGAGACGACGCTCGCCTGCGGGCGGTAGCGGGCCTGGAAGGTGCGGCCCGTGTGCACGGCCAGCTTGGGGATGCCGGTGGTGCCGGAGGTGTGGGTGATGAGCACCGGGTGGTCGGGGGACATCGTCACCGGGTCGACGCGGGGGGCGCCCGCGAGGCCGGCGAGGGGGGTGGCGTGCGGGTGCCGGCCGGTGGCGAGCAGCACCTTCTCCGTCAAGCCGACGATCTCGTGCGGGAGATGACGCTCCAGCTTGTCCTGGTCGGTGATCAGGTACGGCCGGCCGGTGCGGCGGACGAGTGCGGCGACCGTGGCACCGTCCAGCTTGGGCGACAGCAGCACCGCGGTGGCGCCGATGCGGGCCACGGCGACGGCGAGCAGGGTGATGTCGAAGCCGTCCGACTTGTGCAGCACCACCCGGTCGCCGGGGCGGACCCGCGCGGCCCACAGCCGGGCGGCGAAGTCGTCGACGAGGTCGGCGACCTCGGTGACCGACATCCGGCGGCCGGTGCCGGGCGCGATGTCCAGGTCGTGGTCGAGGACGACGAAGTTCGCCGGGAACCTGGCGGCCGCACGGTCGAAGAGCGTGCCGAGCCGGATTCCGTTGTTCGCTATCCGCTGCAGAAACATGTCCGCCTCCTTATCGGCCCTGCTGCTCGACGATGTTCTTGATCCGCCGGAGGGTGGCCGCGAGATCGCCTTCGATCTTCGCGCCCCATTCGGCGACGAACTTCTCGCGGGCCGGCTCGTCCATTTCCGCGGTGATCGCGCGAATTCCCTCGGTGGCCCGGCCCATACGGAAGTGGTGGACGAGGGTGCTGAGCCCGGGCCTGGTGCCGGGCGCGAGGTCGAAGCCCCACACGCTCTCCTGCCGCTTCCCGGCCGCGGTGCGCATGGCCCAGCGGAAGGTGCGGCCGGGCTCGGCGGCGATGACCTCGGCCTCGGTGTACCAGGTGCCGCGGACGACGGGGGCCCAGCCGACCACCTCGTCGGCGCGCTCGTTCTCGCCGCGGAAGACGGTGCCGACGGCCGCCGGGGGGCCGCCGACCCAGACGCCGCCCCGGCATTCGGGGCTCCATTCGCGGCTGCGGGGCAGATCACTGACGACGGAATAGATTCCGTCCGGTGTTCCCTTGATCTGTATTTCCGCGCGGAAGTCGAACAGCGGGGAAGCGTCGACGATGCTGACAATGCTTTCGGTCGTCATATCGGGAAGCGTGACGACCGCGGCCGTACGCGGTCAACGAAAGCCCCGAGGGTGCGTCAAGTCCCCGTACGCAGAATGATTTTCCCGCGCACTTCGCCGTTTTCCAGCCGCCGGTGCGCTTCGGCCGCCGCGCTCAGCGGCAGCACGTCGAGGGAGGGCGGCCGCAGTGCCTTGCGCGCCGCGAGGGGGCCCACGACGGCGGCGGCCTCGGCGAGTTCGGCGGTGGTGGCGTGCGAGATGGCGAAGCCGTGTACCGAGGTGTCCTTCAAGTAGAGCGGGCCGACGGGGAGTTCGGGGCGGGTGCGCAGTCCGGCGAGCAGGACGATCCGGCCGCGCCGGGCGAGCGCGGCCACGGCCGGGTCGAGGTCGTTGACGCCGGCCGCGTCCAGCCACAGGCCGACGGCCTCCGGCTGCCGCGGGTGGTGACGGTCGACGAACTCGGCGGCGCCCAGCGACCGGCAGTACGCCTCGTCGCGTGCCGAGGCGACGGCGACGACACGGGCCCCGGCGCGGGCGGCGAGGACGACGGCGGCGCTGCCGACGTTCCCGGCGGCGCCCACGACCACCACGGTCTCGCCGGCGCGCAGCCGGCCGTGCGTGAACAGGCCCAGGTACGCGGTCGCCGCCCCGTGCGCCACCGCCACCACGTCGAGCGGATCGGCGCCCTCGGGCAGCCGGTACAGCCGCTCCACGGGGACGACGGCCAGCTCGGCGGCGGCCCCCTGGCGTCCCTCGTGGCCGAGGCTGTTGCACCACACCCGGTCGCCGGGCGCGAACCCGGGCGCCCCCGGCCCGGCTTCGACCACCGTCCCCACCAGGTCCCGTCCGACGACGAACGGCAGCGGCACGGGGGTGCGCCAGGCACCGGACCGCACGAAGGTGTCGACGTGGTTGACGGCGACGGCGTCGACGGCCACGAGCACGTCCGTGGGACCGGGCACGGGGTCGGGCAGCTCACCGTGACGGATGACGTCCGGGGGGCCGAAGTCTTCGATGTAGGCAGCGAGCATGGTCTTCTTCCAGGGGCGGGGAGCGGGACCGGGTGGTGGAGCCCCGGCGGACGGCCGGTGGGTGCTCGGGTGGGGGCCGCCTTCCGGGTCCCCCCTGCGTGCCGGGGCTTTCCCCCGTATCTCGCGCGTCAGTCGGCGGTCCGCGCCGCCGGCCGCTCCCGGTACCAGTCGGCCGCCTCCGTGAGCCGGGTCGCGTGGCCGGGACCGGTGGGGCAGCCGGTGCGGGACCACAGCGCGGTGCGGTACCAGCGGTCCTCGGCCAGGAGGCGGGCCTGGTGGGCGCTGACGGTGCCGGGCGTCTCGGCCAGGCGGGTCAGGTAGGCGTCGAGGGGCAGGCCCGCCGAGGGGACCGGCAGGTCCAGCGCGGCGCCGAGCAGGGTGGCGAACCCGCGCAGGGTGAGGGTGTGCGGGTGGGCGGCGTGGTGGACGCCGCCGGGGGCGACGAGGTCGGGGGTGCGGGCGAGGACGGCCAGCAGCCGGGCGAGGTCGGCGACGGCCACCAGGGACAGCAGGGCCGTGCCGTCGCCGGGCAGGGCCGGTACGCGGGCGAGGAGTTCGGCGATGCCGGGGACCACCCACACGTCGCCGGGGCCGTACACCAGCGGCGCCCGGACCACCGTGCCGCCGGCCGCCCGCACGGCGTGCTCGGCCTCCAGCCGGGTGCGGCTGGTGGCCGAGGTGGGCGCGGGCTCGCGCTCGTCCTCGCTCAGCCCGCGGTGCGGTCCGGCGCCGTAGACGGCGGTGGTGCCGACCAGCACGGTACGGCGCACCCCGGCGCGCGCGGCCTCGGCGAGCAGGGCGCGGGTGCCGTCGACGTTGACGGCGCGGCAGCGCTCCTCGTCGGCGCCGATGAAGGAGGCGCAGTGCAGCACGGTGTCGGCGCCGTCGCACAGGCCGCGCAGGGAGGCCGGGTCGGTGAGGTCGGCGACGGCGTACTCGACGCCGGGCACGGCGGCGGAGGCGTCCGGCACACGCCGTACCGAGGCACGCACCGCGCCGCCGTCGCCGGCCAGGGCCCGCAGCGCCGCCGACCCGATGAACCCGGTGGCGCCGACGACCAGCACGCGGCCCGTCATGACGCCCGCACCGTGAGCTCGCCCTCCGCGGCGACCTCGCCGTCCTGGACGAGGGTGACCCGGGCGGGGCGGCCCGGCGACCGGGGCAGCGCGGCGGTGACGTGGCAGGGGCGGTCGAGTTCGACGTAACGGCGGAACTCGGCGCTCAGGGAAGGGATCACGATCCGTTCGCACCCCGTGGCGACCTGGACGGCCTGCCGCATCGCCTCGATCAGGGCGCGGCCGGGCATGTGGTCGCTCTGGCTGTCGAAGACGACCGGATGACCGGGCTCGGCCCGCAGCCGCCACACGTCCCGCCTGCCGGTCGCCGCCAGCAGCACGTCCGCGGGCCGGTCGCGCCCGACCAGCGCCGGGGGCAGCGGCTCGGGGACCTCGGCGACGGCGCGGGGGCGGGGCGGGCGCAGCCTGCCGTACGCCGCCGGGGTCACGCAGGTCGCGGAGGCGGCGCCGTGGCCGACGCGCAGGTCGCCGCGGTGCAGGTCGACCTCGAAGCGGAAGGAGGACAGGCGGCCGCCGCGCCGCCGGACGTCCGCGAACCGTACGGTCGCGGTGGCCGGGGAGAGCGGCAGGCCGGCGTCGAGGACGGACTCGGGGACGTCGTAGCGCAGGTCCCAGAGCAGGAAGCGCAGGTCGGTGGGGGCGCCGTAGGCCATGTGCGCGACCGCGGCGCCCGCCTGGCGGATCGTCTCCGCCATCAGCATCGGGTTGTGGCCGCCGCCGGGGAGCGGGGCGAACAGCGCGTGGGCGTGGGGCCAGCGGGTCGCCATCCGGTAGGTTCCGTCGGCGCGGGACTGGAAATGCGTGAGCAGGACGTCCCGGTCGTCGGTCCGGTGGACGAACTCCCGGGGTATCGGCAGGAGCGCGGTCACGGGTGGTTCCCCCTTCGCGGCGGGGCGTTCGGCTCTGGCGTGAGGCCAGTATGCCAAAAAACAGGATGCGCGGTCTGTTTAAGCGAGGAAAGCGGGGCGCTCACCACGTGATGTACCTCACTCATTTGCGGACGGGCCGCCATGGAGGGGGTCATTCCGCCCACGGTCTCCAAGTCGGGACTGGGGAAACAGACCGGGTGGTCGGGTAGAGTGGGCGGCACACACGGCTCGGAGGGAAGTCATGGCCAAGCAGGCGCGCGCGGTGCAGACCCGGCGTTCGATCGTGGAGGCCGCGGCGAGCGTGTTCGCCGAGTACGGCTACGAACGCGCGGCCACCTCGGAGATCCTGCGCCGGGCGAACGTGACCAAGGGCGCGATGTACTTCCACTTCCCGTCCAAGGAGTCACTCGCCCAGGCGATCATGGACGAGCAGACCGGGCTGGTGACCGTGCCGCCGCACGTCTCGCCGCTGCAGTCGGTCATCGACATCACGCACCAGTTCGCGCACGTCCTGCGGCACGACCCGATCGCCCGGGCCGGCACCCGGCTGTCGATAGAGGGCGTCTTCTTCCACGGCACGCACCCGTGGGGTGACTGGTTCGACCTCACCACCCGGCTGCTGGCCGAGGGGCAGGACCAGGGGGAGGTGCTGCCGCAGGTCGTGCCCCGGGAGACCGCCGAGTTCATCGTGGCCACCTTCACCGGGGTCCAGCTGGTCTCCGAGGCCGTCAACCGCCGGGCCGACCTGCGCGTCCGGGTCGCCGTCATGTGGCGGCACATCCTGCCCTCCATCGCCCACCCGGCCACCATCGCCCGCCTCCGCCCGGAGGGTGCCACGGACCCGGTCGCGGCGACCTCCCGCGAGACGGCCACGGAGAACGCCGGGGTCGGCAGCAGCGGGGCGGAGGTCAGGGCCGGCTGACAGGCCGGCCGGAGGGGTACCAACGCCGGGTTCCCCGACGGGTATCCCCCGAGGCACCAGCACGGCGGGAACCCGCCCCGACCCGATCACCGGGACTCTCCCAGCAGGTCCATGACCTGCCGGCCCGAAGCCACCTGATCCGTCCCCGGCAGCGCCGGACACGGACGGCTGGGGACCGGGACCACCCCGGCCGCCCTCGCCCTAGCTGTATTGACCCGGAGCGTTGTTCACGCGGCTGATGGGTGGCTGGCCGCCGAGTGCGGTGTGGCAGCGGTGGTGGTTGTAGGTGTGCAGGAAGTCTGCCAGGGCGTCGGTTCGTTCGGTGTTGCTGGTGTAGGGCCGCAGATAGGCCCATTCGTCGAGCAGGGTGCGGTTGAAGCGTTCGACCTTGCCGTTTGTCTGCGGCCGGTAGGCGCGAGTCAGCTTGCCGGCCGCGCCGAGGTCGGCCAGCGCCTGTCGCCAGGCGAAGCTCTTGCGGTAGGGCCAGGCGTTGTCGGTCAGGACCCGCTCGATGCGGTCGATGCCGCAGGCGGTGAAGAAGGCGGCGGCCCGGCGCAGGAAGGCGGCGCAGGTGGCGGCCTTCTCGTCGTCGTGGATCTCGCTGTAGGCGATGCGGGAGTGGTCGTCGACGGCGGAGTGGACGTAGTCGAAGCCCACGTTGTTGCGGCGGGCGCGGCCGGCCTGCCGGCCCAGGACCTTGTGGCCGCCGCCGTCGGGGATGCGGCCGAGTTTCTTGACGTCGACGTGGATCAGTTCGCCGGGCCGGTCGCGTTCGTAGCGGCGGATGACCTGGCCGGTGGGCCGGTCCAGGAAGGCCAGGCGGTTCAGGCCGTGGCGGGTCAGGATGCGGTGCACGGTGGAGGCGGGCAGGCCCAGGATCGGTCCGATACGTGCCGGGCCCAGCTTGCGGTCCTGCCGCAGACGGCAGACATGCGCCTCGGTGGCGGTCGTGGTTCGGTGCGGTGTCCTGCGCGGACGGCTGGAACGGTCGACGAGACCGCTCTCGCCCTCCAACCGCCAGCGCCGGATCCACTTGTGAGCTGTGGGCCGCGAGATACCCATCTCGGCTGCGACATGCGCGACCGGACGGCCGGAACGGACACGCTCGACCAGCAACCGCCTGCCGTGAACGGTCAGCCGGGCATTACGGTGGGACACGAAGGCCTCCGTGCGGTGAAGATTCGACACCTCCACCACACACGGGGGCCTTCGCCACGATCAAGACCGGCCCGCGTTAACAACGCTCGTGATCAATACACCTAGCCCTCGCCCTCGCAGCAGCTCCATCGGCACCCCGTCCACGGGCCACCACCCTCACCGCCGCCCGCACAGGAGCCACCACCGCCGCCCACCCGGCAACTCCATCGGCGCTCCACCCAGGCGTCCCCGTCATCGTCGACCGCCCAGCAGGGCCGCCGTGTGGGCCGCCGAGGCGAGGGTGATGTGGCGGTGCCAGCCGTGGTAGGAGCGGCCCGCGAACTCGCTGAGGCCGCTGGGCTCGCCCACCTCGCGGTAGTCGCGGGCGACGCGGCGCACCAGCTTGGTCAGCCGCAGCAGGGCGCCCGGCGGCGAGGACGCCATGCCCGACAGCCACACCTCGGCCGGCGGACGCTGCGGGTCACGCCACTCCGCGAGCAGCAGCATGCGCTCCGCCCCCGCGTCGCCGCCGCGCCCCGCGGTCACCCGGATCGCCGCCGCCAGTGACGTGCGCACGGCCGGCGTCGGCGCGCCCGCGTCCAGCCACTGCACCGGACGGCGCAGCCCCGTGACCGACCGCATGATCTGCTGGGCCGGCAGCGGTCCGGCCCCGTACCCGGGCAGTGCCGGGTCGGCCACCGTCAGCCGGTCGCCCGGGTTGATCCGCGCCAGGAACGGCACCCCCAGCGCCCCGAGGGTGTCCAGCGCGCCCCGCAGTTGCGGCGCCCGGGCGTCCAGCAGCACCGGCAGCGTGGGCAGCCCCCAGCCGGCCACCTCCAGCACCGCGGCCGCGGCACAGGCGGCGAGGTTCTCCTCGGGCAGCGACTCCGGTATCTCCGCCCGCCGCCGCCGGTCACTGTCACCGAGCCACGAACCGGGCAGGTACATCCGCCAGTTGACCGGCGCGCTGGCGTGCTGCGCCGCCATCCACACGCCGAACGCCTGCTGGCCGTTGACGGTCTGCCCGAGGTGCGGGACGAAGTGCCGGTCGACGCCGACCGAGTGCTCCCCGACCTTGGGTATCTGCATCGACTGCACCACCCAGGCCTGCGGCTCCAGGGTCTTGTGCACGTACTCGGCCAGCACCCGGCGCATCCGCTCCCAGTCCCAGGGGGAGCAGGAGACGAAGTGGTGCAGGCTCTGCTCGGTGGCCGAACCGCCGCTGACGCTGGCGATGTTGCGGATCGACTTGCGCCCCTTGGCCGTCAGCAGACCGCGCAGGTACTTCTCGCCCTTCTCCCGCTGGTCGCGCCGGCGCAGCGAGGCGAAGAGCAGGTCGGCCAGTTCGGCCAGACCGTTGTCGACGGAAGGTGTTTCAGGCCTCAGGACGGCAGTGCTCACGGTGTCCCCCTTTGGGTGTGTGTGTCCGACAGCCACCTGAATGCTCAAGAACAAGCCACACATTAAAAACCGGGCGCGCGGTTTGTCAACGTTCGCTGGTCAGCACCCCCCGCACCCCACATGGTCACGAAAGTGCAGGTAAAAGCCCTGGTGATCGCGATGGACAGGAAGGGGATCTTCCACATTCAGCCCTCCCCTCCCTGACCTTTGACAAACCGCACGCCCGGTTTCTAATGTCGTCGTGTCGGGTAAGACCAAGGAGCCACTGAGGCCAGAGCGTGGGGGCGATGGGGTCGTGGTGAAACAGTCGTGGTGAAACAGGAGCGGGCCGAGCGGACCCGGGCCAAGCTGGTCCGCGCGGCCTCGACGGTGTTCGACCAGGTCGGCTACGAACGGGCCGCTCTCACGGCGATCAGCGATCTCGCCCAGGTCACCAAGGGGGCGCTGACCTTCCACTTCGCGGCCAAGTCGGATCTGGCCCGGGCCGTCCAGGCCGAGGCGTGCCGGATCTCGGGCGCGGCGCTGGCGGAACTCGCCGAGCGCGGCGCGCCGGGGTTCGAGATCGCCGTCGACATGGTCGACACGCTGGTGCGGATGCTGGAGAGCGATGTCGTCGTCCGCGCGGGGGCCCGGCTCACCCAGGAGCTGCAGACGCCCGAGGACCCCTCGCTGCACTGCCAGCTGGGCTGGCTCGACGCCCTCTTCCGCGCCCTGCGCCGGGCCCGCGCGGACGGCTCCCTGCTGCCCGGCGTCGAGGTCCGCCCGGCCACCGGCGTGCTGATGTCCCTGGTGGTCGGCGCCGCGTCGATGACCCGCTCACCCGCCGAACTCGCCTTCGGCGACGGCCCGTTCGCCTCCCGGCAGACCTCCCGGGAGTGGCTGGTGCGGATGCTGGAGGTCGTGCGGCCGGCGCTGTCGCAGGAATGAACCGGTGCGGTCGCAGGAAGACAAACGGCGAACGGCCCGTCTCCCCGTGAAGGAGACGGGCCGTCGTGCGTGCGGGTCACTGCGTCGTCCACACCTCGTCCGCCCGGCCGGCCAGCACGTGCGTCCAGCCGTACTCCACATCCTGTGGACGGCATACGTATCCCGTACGCGCCCCCGAACCACCGTGCAGCTCCTCGGCGAGGACCATCTGCGGCAGGCGGCCCCGCGCCCCCTCGGCCACGAGGACGACGTCCACGGGCGCCGCCCGCACCACGTCACCGACGACGCCCACGAGCCGCCGTACGGACCCGGTGTCCGCATCCGGCGCCGGAACCAGCAGGCCGGTCTCCGGGGCCCCCAACCGCCGTATCCGCTCGGCGAGTTCCCGGGGGTCGGCGTCGGCGCGCACCTCCACCAGCGCGCCGTCCAGCTCCGTCAGCCGCCGCACCGGGCCCTCCGGCAGGTCGGCGAGGGACGGGCCGAACCCGGCGTCCAGGCGCCGGATCTGCCGTACGGACAACTGGCCCGCCCGGGTGAGCAGGCGCAGCATCAGCACGTCGAGCGGGAGCCCCTGGTGGGACTCGGGCGACTCCCACAGGCGGCGGCTCGCCCAAGCGGCCTCCTGGACGCCCGCGACGACCGGCCGCCGTGTCTCCTCGTAGGCGGCGAGCGGGGCGCCCTCGGTCAGGACGCGGACGAGCTCCGCCGCGTCCTCCAGGGCCAGGGTGGTGCCGGAGCCCATGGAGAAGTGCGCGGTGTGCACGGCGTCGCCGATGGCGACCAGGTTCTTGTGGTGCCAGCGGTCGGCCGTCACCTGCGGGAAGCGCAGCCAGCGCGAGCCGTTGCCGTACAGACGGCCGCCGCCCAGCTGGTCGGCGAAGACCTCCCGGGCGAAGGCCATGGCCTGTTCGTCGGTCCAGTCGGGCGCCTTGGTGTGCCCGTCGGTGAAGCCGGCCCGGGCCCAGCTGCGGGCGTCCATCTCCACCAGGAAGGTGCAGCGGTCCGGGCCGTACGGGTAGGCGTGCGCGGCGACCGGCCCGTAGGGGCTGTGGGCGAACAGGAACGTCATGTCCTCGAAGACCCGGTCGGAGGCGAACCACACGTACCGGCCCTCCCCCGGCGCCACCCGCGCCCCCAGGTCCTCGGCGAAGGCCGCCCGGCCGCGGCTGCCGGCCCCGTCGGCGGCCACCACCACGTCGTACCGGTCGAGCAGGGCGGCCGGGTCGGCCTCCGTGCCGTAGTGCAGCCGGGCGCCCGCCTCGGCGGCCTGGCGCCGGAGCATGCGGAGCATCGCCCGGCGTTCGACGGCGGCGAAGCCGTGCCCGCAGGCGCCCGCGCGTTCGCCGCCCCGGCGCACCTCGACCCGGTCCCAGCGGGCGCCGGCGTCGAGGATGCCGGCCACCACGTCGGGGGCGGTGCGGCGCAGCCGCATCAGGCTGAGCCGGGAGAACACCACCCCGAAGCCGAAGGTGGCGTCCGGGGCGCTGCGCTCGAAGACGTCGACCTGGTGGCCGGCGCCGGCCCGGCGCAGCAGCAGCGCGAAGAAGAGTCCGGCGGGACCGCCGCCGACGCAGGCGACCCTCATGGCAGCCGCTCCTTGAGGACCCGGCGCAGGACCTTGCCGGCCGCGTTGCGCGGGATCTCCGGGACGAAGTGCACGGCCGCCGGGCGCTTGTAACTGGCCAGTTGGGCGGTGCAGGCGGCGAACAGGTCGGCCACGGAAGGCGGTTCGCCCTCGGCCACGACGAAGGCGACCGGCACCTGCCCCCACTCCTCCGAGGGCGCGGCGACGACGGCCACGTCCCGCACCCCCGACACCGTGCCCAGCACGCGCTCGATCTCGGCCGGGTACACGTTCTGCCCGCCCCGGATGACCACGTCTCCGCGCCGGTCGACGAGGTGGATGTGGCCGTCGGCGTCCATGTGGCCGAGGTCCCCGGTGCGCAGCCGGCCGTCGCGGACGGCCTGGGCGGTGGCCTCGGGGTCCTTCCAGTAGCCGCGCATCACGCCGTCCCCCTTGACGCAGACCTCGCCCGTCTCGCCGTACGGGACCGGGTTCCCCTGCTCGTCGAGGATCTCGATGTGGCAGCCGGGCAGCATGCGGCCCGAGGAGGTCAGGGGGGTCGGCCCGTCGGGGGTGTAGCGGGCGGTGGCGATCGGGCCGCCCTCGGACAGGCCGTAGGAGTTGCGGACCGGGACGCCGAAGCGCTGCATCGTCTCGCGCAGCAACGGCTCGGGCATGGGCGCGCCGCCGAAGATCACCTCGCGCAGGCTGGACAGGTCGGTGGTGGCGAAGGCCCTGGCCCGCAGCACGAACCGGATCATCGACGGCACCAGGAAGGTGGTCGTCGCCCCGAACCGCTCGACGTTCGCCAGGAACCGCTGCGGGGTGAACTCGCCCTGCACGACGAGGGTGCCGCCCGCCGCGAGCAGGGCGAGGCCGACCACCATGCTGCCGTGGAAGAGCGGGCACGGGTACAGCAGCACGTCGTCGGCGGTGAACCCGAACTCGGCGGCCGTCGCCGTGTAGCCGGCGGCGATGCAGCGGTGGGTGAGGGCGACGCCCTTGGCGCGGCCGGAGGTGGCCGAGGTGTGCACGACGGCGAAGACCTCGTCCAGGTCGGGCAGGGGGAGCGGGCGCTTCGGGGTGTCGTAGAGGGCCGTGAACTCGGGGGAGTCGAGCAGGATCCGGGGCACGGTGTCGTCGAGCCGGGTGACCACCGAGGGGTCGGCGATCATCAGGGACGGTCCGGCGTTGGCCAGGATGTGCGCGATCTCCGGGGCGGGGAAGGTGGGGTTGACCGGGCAGACCACGACGTCCGCCTTGGCGGCGGCGATGTACAGCTCGACGACCTCCAGGCGGTTGCGGGAGGCGACGGCGAACCGGTCGCCGGGCAGCAGGCCACGGGCCAGCAGTCCGGCGGCCAGCGCGTCGGTGCGGTCGTCCAGCTCCCGCCAGGTCAGCGTGCGGGTCTCGTCGGCGAGGGCGGGCGCGCCGGGGGCGAGCTGCCGGCGCCGGCGCACCGCGTGGGCGAGCCACATCAGCCGCTCACCCCCGCGGCCGCCAGCACCCGGTCGATGCCGTCGATGGTGTAGAGGGCGGTCATCTCCTCGTCGTCGAGGGGGACGCCGGTGCGCTCCTCGATGGCGAGCGCGAGCCGGATCAGCTCGCCGGAGTTGATGCCGGCGGACAGCAGGTCGGCGTCGTCGTCCAGTCCGTCGAACAGGCCGGGCACGTCGACGAGTTCGAGCAGCAGGCGGCGGCCGGGGGAGGCGTGCGGGGCACGGTCGCTCATCGGGTTTCCTTTCACAGGCTGTGGACGGTGGCGTCGGCGGTCCGCTCGGGCGTCAGCGGTTGACCGGTTCGCGCTGCTTGGGCACCGCGGCCAGACGCGGTACGGGCTCCTCGTCGCCGTCGCTGAGGCCGATCCGCTCGTGCAGGCGGGCCAGCGGGGCCGGGGCCCACCAGTTGTAGGGGCCGGCCAGGCGCATGAACGCCGGGACCAGGACGCCGCGCACGAGGGTCGCGTCCATCAGGACGGCGAGCGCGAGACCGAAGCCGAGCATCTTCATGTAGGTGATGCCGGAGGTGAGGAAGGACAGGAAGACCAGCGCCATCAGCAGGGCGGCGGCGGTGACCAGGCCGCCGGTGCGCTCCAGGCCGCGGGCGACGGAACGGGTGTTGTCGCCCGTGCGGTCGTACTCCTCCTTGATCCGGGACAGGAGGAAGACCTCGTAGTCCATGGACAGCCCGAACGCGACGCAGAACATCATGATCGGGTTGGTGGCGACGGTCGTGCCGGTGGCGGTGAAGTCGCCGACCAGCCACTTCAGATGACCGTCCTGGAAGACCCAGACCAGGGAGCCGAAGGTGGCGGTGAGGCTGAACAGGTTGAGGACCAGGGCCTTCAGCGGCATCAGCACGCTGCCGCTGAGCAGGAAGAGCAGCACGAAGATGCTGACGGCGATGATCAGCAGGCCGTAGGGCAGGCGGTGGTCGAGCGAGGACATGGTGTCCTTGAACGAGGCGGCCGTGCCGCCCACCTCGACGGGGAACGGCGCGGGCAGCGCGCGCACCTCGTCCACCAGGTGCTGTCCGGCGTCGCTGTAGGGGCCGACGTCGGGCACCAGCAGCAGCCAGGTGCGGCCCTCGCCCTCGAACTGCCGGTACAGCGGCCCCGGTTCGGCCACCTGCCGGCCGTGGGTCCAGGACCCGGCGAGTCCGTCGACGCGGGCCACGTCCGGCAGCCTCGACAGCCGCTCGGTGTAGTCGGCGACCTGCGCGGTGCCCGCGGCGCCGTCGGCCGCGATGAGCATCGGCGACATGGCCTGGGCGGCGTAGTCGCGGGTGATGGTGTCGCCGACCTGGTGGGCCTCGGCGTGCCTGGGCAGGCCGCGTTCGTCGGCGAGGCCGAAGCTGATGCCGGTGAACGGCGTCAGCAGGAACACCATGAGGGCGACGACGGCCGTGGCCAGCGGGAGCGGGCGGCGCATCACCAGGGTGGCGAGCCGGTGCCAGAAGCCGCTGTCGGCGCCGCGCTCCCGGCGGCGGCCGAAGGACCACTTGTCCACCCGGTGCCCGATGACCGCCAGCAGCGCGGGCAGCACCACCAGCGCGGCCAGCGCCGCGAACGCGACCACGGCGATGCCCGCGTAGGCGAAGGACCGCAGGAAGTACATGGGGAAGATCAGCAGCGCGGACAGGGAGAGCGCGACGGTCAGCGCGGAGAAGAGCACGGTCCGGCCGGCCGTGCGCAGGGTCGTGGTGATCGCCTGCTGCACCTCGGCGCCCTTGCGCAGCTCCTCGCGGAAGCGGCTGACGACGAACAGGGCGTAGTCGATGCCGAGTCCGAGGCCGAGCGCGGTGGTGAGGTTCATCGCGAACACCGACACGTCGGTGACGGCGACCAGCGCGCGCAGCACGGCGAGCGTGCCGACGATGGCGACGATGCCGAGCGCCAGCGGCAGCAGGGCGGCGATGACCCCGCGGAAGACGAGGACGAGCAGGAGCAGCGTGAGCGGCAGGACCAGCGTCTCGGCGAGCGCGAGGTCCTTCTGGGTCTGCTCGGTCAGCTCCCGGTAGGCCTCGGCCTGCCCGCCGAACTTCAGCTTCAGGCCCTGGAAGCCGTCCTCGTAGTGCGGCAGCAGCTTCTTCAGGCTCGCGGCGACCTGGTCCTCGTCGCCCGACAGATGGGCGAGGACGAGGGCCGAGTCGCCCTTCTCGCTGTGCAGCAGGGGCGCGCGGTCCTGCGACCAGTACGACACGGCCGTGCGGACGCCGGGCTCGTGCGCCAGCGCCTTCGTCAGCGCCAGGCCCTTGCGGGTGGTCGCCGGATCGTCGAGGCCGGCGGGGGTGCGCACCAGCACCACCAGGTTGGGGACGCCGCCGCCGAAGTCGGCGGCGACCGTGTCGGCGGCGCGGGTGGACTCGGCGGCCGGGACCTCGTACCCCCCGGCGGAGAGCTTGTCGCTGACACCGCCGCCCAGGGCTCCGCCCACGACGACGAAGAGCAGCGTCAGGACGAGGACGAGTGTGCGGCGGCCCGCGGTCACCGCGGCGAGCTTCGCGAGCATTACACCCTCCCAGAGGTCGGAGCGGGTCGGGTGGTGAGCTGGTGGCAGGTGAGCGTCACCCGGCCGCCGTACGCGCACGCGTGCGGGACGAGCGGTTCCTCGGCGGCGACCGGCCACGCCAGCAGCCGGTTGTGCACGGAACCGCGGCAGAAGTCGGTGAACGCGGGGTGCGACGCCTTGTGCCGGCGGGCCAGGAAGGCGAGGACCGGGTCCAGCGGCAGCCAGCGGTCCTGCTCGAACACCTCGGTCCAGGCGTGCTCGACGCCCACCAGACCGAGCACGAAGCCCTTGCGGGTACGGGCTTCCAGCCCCGCCGCGCGGGCCCGGTGCGCCATGATCCAGGCGGCCACCCGGCAGTCGACCATGCCGTAGGCGGCGGCCGTGGCCGGCGTCTCGCGCAGCCGGTGCGGCAGCCAGCCGAACTGGTAGGTGCCGTCGTCGAGGCGGGCGAGCAGCTCGTCGTACACGGCGCTCACGGCGGCCGTCCGGGGGGCGTCCCCGAGGCCCCGCGTCAGCACGGTGGCCTGTCCGTCGTCGGTGAGGTCGAGGAGGCGGCCGTCGAGCAGTTCGGGTTCGGGGGCCGTGGGCCGTTCGCCCGGGCAGCCCTCGGCGTCGCAGGGCGCGGCCAGCCGCAGCCGCCAGGTGCGCTCGGCCGTCCAGCCGGAGGGCTCCCCGGCCGCCATCCGCAGCATCCGCGCCTCGGCCAGCTCGGCCAGGGAACGGCCCTGGGCCGCGGTCAGGCCCAGGTTGGCGACGTCGTGGTAGTCGAGGCGGGGGCCGCCGCACCGTTCCTCGGCGGGCAGTCCGGCCTCGACCAGCCCGTACACCGTCTCGGCGGGGACGCCGAGCTGCCGGGCGGCCTCGGCGACGTCGACGGTGGCCCGGAAGTACTCCTCGGGCACCGGGCGCAGCCGCTTCAGCGCCTCCAGCCAGATGTCAGGCACCTCCGACATGGGGTCCCACTCCCTCCACCATCCGTGCCGCCTCGCGCCGCTTGACCTTCCAGGTCGCGGTGTGCGGAATGTCGTCCCAGGTCAGCTGGGCCGGTGCGGCGAGCGCCGGCAGTCCGGCGACGGCCTCGCGCCAGGCCCGCGGGTCCAGCGGGCGGTCGCCACGGGTGCACACCAGCGGCACCGGCGGCCCGTCCTCGACGGGGATCAGCACCGCCTCGGTGAGGGCGGGAACGCGCTCCAGGATCGTGTCCTCCAGCGCGAGCAGGCTGTCCACGCCGGGCTTGCGGTCGACGATCCGGTCGTACAGGTGCAGGCACCCCTTCCCGGTGACGGCCCCGAAGTCGCCCATCGCCCACCAGCCGTCGATCCGCTGGTCGGGGGTGCCGAGGTAGGTGGGGGTGACCGCGGAGGTCCGCGCCAGGATGGCGCCGGGGCTCCCCCGCCGCCCGGTGTCGATGCGCACCTTGGCCTGGCCGAGCAGCGGCCGCCCGACACACCGCCCGTCCGCGCACCGCCCGCTGCCCTTGCGCCGGTAGAACTTCATCGCCACCGGCCCGGTCTCCGACTGCCCGTACACCTGCACGTACCGGGCGCCCCGCCGCCCGGCGCCGAGCAGGGTGCGGATGGTCCGCGGGTGCGCGGCGTCGAAGGTGCTCACGAACATCCGCACCCCGGCGAGGAGGTGGGGCCGTTCCTCGGCGAGCTCCTCCCAGCGGATGAACGCGTTGGGCACGGTCTCGACGAACCCCGGCCGCACCCGCTCCAGCATGCGGGCCGCGTTCTCGGGATCCGGGCGGGTCATGAAGCCGAACGGGATGCCCAGCGCGAGCGTCGACACGATCGCCGCCATGGTCCGCACGTGCACCGGCGAGATGCACACCAGGTAGGGGTCCCTCACCCGCAGCAGCCGTCCGATGACGGTCTGCGGACGGGCCTGCCCGGCGAAGGTGCGGGCCGTCTGGAGCACCAGCTTGGGCACGCCGGTCGTCCCCGAGGTGTGGGTGACCAGCTGCTCGGCCTCCGGCGCGGGAGCCGCGGCCCCGGGCAGCTCGCCGGGCACCAGCGAGGCGAGTTCGGGTATGCGCCACAGCGCGGGCCCGTCCTCGGCCAGGCCGTCCAGGACGCCCAGCCGCTCGGCGTACGCGTCCGTCACGACCGCCACCGGGCGCGCCCGCTGCACCAGCACCGGCAGGCTGTCCGCGCCCACCGTGGGGTGGATCAGCACGGGTACGGCGCCGAGGCGGGCGCAGGCGAAGGCGAGCAGCGGAATGTCGAAGCTGGGGCGCTTGACCACCATCACCCGGTCGCCGGGCCCGGCTCCGGCGGTGGCCAGCAGCCGGGCCGCGCGGTCCACCAGGTCGGCGAAGGTGACGTAGTCCAGCTCCGTGCCGGCGTGCGGGAACAGGTCCAGCGGCGCGTCCAGGTGCAGCGGGACGCGGCCGTGCCGGCGGGCGGCGAGGGCGGGCGCGGTGGGCAGCGCCAGCCGGGCGGGGACCGGGCGGCCCATCACCGGCTCCCCTTGGCCGCCACGTGCGCGACGAGCTGGTCGAAGGAGGAGATGTCGTCGTCGAGGTCCCACTCGAAGCCGAACTCCTCCTCCACGGCGGCCAGCAGCTGGATGAAGCCGGCCGAGGTCAGCCCGAGGTTCCACAGCGACCCGGAGCGGGCCGCCGGATCGTCGAGGGCGAGGGGGGCGCCGGTGACCTGGGCCCAGACCTCGTTGAGGGCGGCGGTCACCGCGTCGTTGTCGTGCATGATTCCTCCGGGGATGCGGCTGCCGGTCAGGCCACGAGCGGGTGCAGGGTGCGCCGGGGGCCCGACTTCTCGACGTACGTGGGCTGTTGGCGGAGGTAGTAGAGGACGTACTCCTGGATCTCCTCCGCATCGAGCGGGGCGTGGCAGGAGTCGGGGCCGCAGACGGCCCGGGTGTGGGAGAGGTCGAAGGACTTGGCGTTCTTGATGTACGAGCCGTAGAACGCCATGCCCTTGTCGAGCTGCTCGTCCAGCGCGGTGAAGGTGTCCGGGTCGGTGGCCCACACCGGCTCGCGCAGCCCGACCAGCTCCATGATCTTGCTCAGCACCATGCCGGCCGGCGCGGTGGCGGAGTTGCCGAGGTGGAAGTACGTCGCCGGGGAGTCCGACAGCGCGATGCTCACCGCGTTGCGGGCCACGATGTCGACGGGGACCAGGTTGACCGGGCAGTCCGGTTCGGCGATCAGCCGCACGCGCGCGTGGTCGAGGAAGGTGCCGACCTTGCGGCGGGCCAGCTTCTCGAACACCATCACCTGGCGCGTGAAGCCGTACATGCCCGACCAGTTCAGACCGTGCCGGGTCAGGCTGTGCCCGATGACGACGGTGGGCCGCATGATCCGGATCCGGTCGAAGTCGCCCGCCGCCGCCTGCACCAGCAGCTCGGCGCGGATCTTCGTCTCCTCGTAGCAGTTGTTGGCCAGGGAGAGGTCCCCGACGGGCTCCTCCGGCACGAAGCCGCGCCGCGAACCGGCGACGTAGGCGGTGCTGACGTAGTGGAAGGTGCGGGCGCCGCACCGGCGGGCCAGGTCCAGGACGTTGCGGGTGCCGCCGACGTTCAGCGCCTCGATCTCGGCGCGGAACTCCTCCTCGTAGCGCAGCGAGGCGGCGGAGTGCCACACCTCGTCGACGGCGGGCAGCCCGGCGGGGTCGACGCCGCAGCCGGGCTCGGATATGTCACCGCGCACGGCCTTGGTACGGCGTACGACGGCGTCCTCCAGGTCGGCGCGGCCGTAGCCGCGGGCCATGGCGATCAGGGCCTCGTGCAGGCGCCGCCGGGCGTCGGCCGCGTCGGCGCCGCGGACCAGGGCGTAGACGTCGCCCTCGGTGCGGTCCAGCAGCTCCAGGACGACGGCTCCGCCGACGAAGCCGGTGGCGCCCGTGAGCAGGCGTGTGGTCATGGGATTCCCTTCGCGGGTTCGTGAATGACGCGGGGGACGGGGGGAGTGGCGGCGCGGCCTACGCGGCGGCCTTCCTCGCCTCGCACTCGTGGACGAACTCCGCCGTGGCCTTCTGGAAGCCGGCCGGGTCGTCGAAGAACGGCACGTGGCCGGCGCGGGCGAGCGTGACCTCGCGGCTGTCGGGGATACGGGCCAGGGCGTCCTCGATCACCGAGCGGCTCCAGGCGAAGTCGCCGTCGCCGTTGATCAGGAGGGTGGGCTGGGTGATGGTGGCGAGCTTGCCGGGGTCGTCCTCGATCTCCAGGGAGGCCCGCAGGTTCTCGGCGATGGAGCTCTTCGACAGCAGCGCCAGGAAGTTGTCGCGCAGCGCCAGGTAGGCCGCCTTGCCCCCGGAGTGCACCAGCTGGTCCGGGAAGACCAGCGGGTACAGCAGGTCGAACAGGGCCGTGGTGCCGCCCGTCTCCAGCGTCCACAGCCAGTGCCGGCTCAGCAGGATGCGGCGCAGCGAGCCGTTGGGCGAGAACGCCGGGCCGATCAGCACCAGCCCGGCCACCCGCTCCGGGTAGCGGTAGGTGAACTCGCGGGCGATCAGCGTGGAGATCGAGGTGGCGACGACGTACGTCTTCTCGATGCCCCGGTGGTCGAGCAGCCGGCGCAGGTCCTCGACGTGGTCGTCGAAGGTGGCCGGGGCGGAGCCGGGGCTGGAGGCGCCCTGGTTGCGCAGGTCGTAGTTGAGCAGGCGGAACTCGGTGGCGAGGTCCTGGGTGAAGTTCCCCCAGATGGGACTGACGATGTAGAAGTTGTTCACGAAGGTCAGCGGGATGCCGTCGCCGCCGACGCCGCTTTCCTCGTAGTAGAGCTCGCCGCCGCCCGGAAGCGCGATCGCCTCGTGGTTCTTGTAACGGACGTCGAGGACACCGAAATCGGGGTTGGACATTTCTTTTTCTCCCTGTCGTACGGTGGATTTCTCCGGGGACGGACTGCCCGGCGTTACTTCACGACGGAAATGCGGCCGATGCGCGCCCAGAACGCGCGTACGTGCGTGAGCACCGCCTCCGGCCGCTCCAGGGCCGGCAGCCGGTGGGCGCCGTCGACGACCGCGCTGGAGCCGCGCGGGATGTCGGCGGCGGAGCGCGCGGCGGCCTCCGGCGGCCACATCCGGTCCGCGCCGCCGGCGATGACGAGCACGGGCGCGGCGATGGCCGGCAGCAGACCGGTGATGTCGGGCCGGCGCAGCATCATGGCGTGCATCGAGCGGTGCATGCCGACGCGGCCGGCCCGCACGAAGGCGTCCCGCACGATCCGCCGGCCCTCGGGGTCGGTGCGCTTGGAGCGCCTGGACAGCAGCGCGTCGGCGACCCCGTCGGCCAGCGGCTTCAGCGGCCCGAACCGGCCGTAGACCGCGGCCAGTACACGGGTCTGGAGGCGCTCGGCGGCGGGCAGCGGCGCGACGGGCGTGGCGATGGTGACCACGCTGACGCAGCGCCGGGGGTGCCGGGCGGCGAAGACCAGGCCGACGTGGCCGCCCCAGGCGCTGCCCAGCCAGTCGACGGCGTCGAGTCCGAGGGCGGTGAGCACCTCGGCGGCCGCGTCGGCGCAGTCCTCCAGCGTGTAGCCGGCCGGCGGGGTGCCGCTGCGGCCGTGGCCGGGGCCGTCGACGAGGACGAGGGTGCGCTCGGCGCCGAGCGCGTCGGTGAGCCGCTGCCACTGCAGGCGGTCCACCAGCATGCTGTGCCACAGCAGGACCGGCGGACCGCTGCCGGCCGCTTCCACTACTTCCACGAAAAGCTCCCCGACTTTGGTCGGGATGAATTCGGTGCGCGACATGGAATGGATGGTGGGGCAGCCAAAGGAGGCAGGAGGATGCACGGAAGCGAGTCCGTCAGGTCTTCCGGGGGGATTCCCTTGATTCACCGGGGAATGTGTCAGGTATTCGCGCGACCTGACAGACTCCGATTCCCCTGTGGCCCGCTGCTCACGGCACGGGCATGCTGCGTGCTGAACAAAGCCGTCATGAAAAGGGTCATGACCAGCGTTGTGAACAGCGTTGTGACCAGCGCCGTGAGCAGTGTCGTGAAAAGGGGAGTGTGGGGAGTGTCATGGACGAAACCATCCTGGTGACCGGAGGGACCGGCACGCTCGGCCGCCCCGTGGTCGCGCGCCTGCTGGACGCCGGCCGCACGGTGCGGGTCATGAGCCGTGGCGGGCGCAAGCCGGAGGCGGGCGAGCCGGTGGTCGCCGACCTGCTCTCCGGCCAGGGCGTCGCGGAGGCGGTGCGCGGAGCCGGCACGATCGTGCACTGCGCGACGACCAGCAACGGCAAGAAGGACGTCGCGGCCACCGAGAGGCTCGTGGCCGAGGCCAAGAAGGCCGGCACCCGGCATCTGGTGTACATCTCCATCGTCGGCTGCGACCGGGTGCCGTTCAGCTACTTCAAGGGCAAGCTGGAGTGCGAGCGGCTGGTCGGCGACAGCGGCATCCCGTACACGATCCTGCGCGCGACCCAGTTCCACGACTTCGTCCGCGCCATCTTCGACGGCACCTCCAGGATGCCGCTGATGATGCTGGCCCCGGCGTTCTCGTACCAGACCATCTCCGCCGAGGAAGTCGCCGACCGGCTGGCCGAGTTGGCGCTCGGCGGCCCCGCGGGCCGGGTCACCGACATGGGCGGCCCCCAGGTGCGCCGGGCGACCGAACTGGCCCGCGCCTACCTCGCCGCGCAGGGCCGCAGCCGCAAGGTCGTCCCCCTGCGGCTGCCCGGCAGGACGTTCCGCGCCTTCCGCGACGGCGGCCACCTCACGACCGCCCACGCGGTGGGCAAGGGCACCTTCGAGGACTACCTGGCGGAGACGGCGGCGGGCTGAGACGGGAGCGGGGCGGACGGACCACGGGAGTGCTCGGCATGAACAGCCCCATCGCCCCCACGTCCGCCACCGCGCCCCTCGCCTGCGCACCGCACGCCGCCCAGTCCATCGCCGCGCTGTTCGCCCCGCTGCCGGTGAGCATCGGCATCGCTCGCGTGGGCGAGCTCGACCACGACCGACTCCCCGTCCCCACAAGGCTGTCCGCCGCGTGCCCGCGCCGCCGCGCGGAGTACGCGGCGGGCCGCCTGGCCGCCCACCGCGCCCTGTCCGCGGCGACGGGCCGCCCGCACTGGCCCGCCCGCACCCCGACCGGCGCCCCCGCCTGGCCGGCAGGCGTCCAGGGGTCACTGAGCCACAGCGGCACGGTGGCGGTGTGCGTCGTCCTGCCGGACGCCACCGGCACCCGTGTCGGCGTCGACATCGAACCCCTCACCTCCGCCCCCCACCTCCACCGCGCCCGCCACCTGATCGCCCACCCCACCGAACTGACCCCGCTCACCGCCGCCCCCGACCACGCCTCCCTCGTCCTGTTCTCCGCCAAGGAAGCGGCCTACAAGGCGTCCCCGGCCGAGCTCCAGCCCCGCCTCTCCTTCCGCGGCACCGCCCTGGCCTGGCCCCCGGCCTTCCCGCTCCCGGTACGCCTGCGCCCCGCCCACGGCCTGCCCGCCCGCCTGGCGGTGACGTCGGCGATCGTCGCCGACTACGTGGTCTCGGCGGCGGTCCTGCCCTGACCGGCACCCGCACGAAAAGAACCCCTCCACCCGCGTTTCCGCAGGTGGAGGGGTTCTCGTGGGTGGAGCCTAGGGGAGTCGAACCCCTGACATCCGCCATGCAAAGACGGCGCTCTACCAACTGAGCTAAGGCCCCGGAAGAGGAGCGTCCCCCCGGAAGAACCTCGTCCCGGCGGGCGCCGGAGACCAGAGTACCGGGTCACCCCCGGGATCTCGCAAAAAGATTGGGGGTCCCCGCGGGCGACCACTCTCCGTAAGATGCTCGGCGTGGTTCGCTACAGCGAACCACCGTACTTGGGGAAGCGATGGGGAGACGCAATGGACGCCGCACAGCAGGAAGCGACCGCAAGAGCGCGGGAACTGCAGCGGAACTGGTACGGGGAGCCGCTGGGGGCGCTCTTCCGTAAGCTCATAGACGATCTTGGGCTCAACCAGGCTCGTCTGGCGGGGGTACTGGGACTGTCCGCTCCGATGCTGTCACAGCTGATGAGCGGTCAGCGCGCGAAGATCGGCAATCCGGCCGTGGTACAGCGGGTGCAGCTGCTGCAGGACCTGGCGGGGCAGGTCGCCGACGGCAGCGTCAGCGCCGCCGAGGCCACCGACCGCATGGAAGAGATCAAGAAGTCACAGGGGGGCTCGGTGCTCAGCAACAGCACGACCACGACGAGCAGTTCGGGAGCGCCGACGGTCAAGCGGGTGGTCCGCGAGATCCAGTCGCTGCTGCGCTCGGTGGCCGCCGCCGGCGACATCATCGACGCCGCCGACACCCTCGCCCCGACCCACCCGGAACTGGCAGAGTTCCTCCGGGTCTACGGCGCCGGCCGCACCTCCGACGCCGTCGCGCACTACCAGTCCCACCAGAACTGACGGCCGGGGAGAAGTCCGCGCGAGCTTGACGGGAAGTCCGCGGCGACAACGGGGGGTCGTATCGCTCATCGAGGGGGGAAGCAAGGGCAGGCAAGGGCACGTAAGGGGGACAGCCGCAGGGGGAGGAGCGACGCACTGCCATGGGTGAGGTCTTCGCCGGCCGGTACGAACTGGTCGACCCGATCGGACGCGGCGGCGTCGGCGCCGTCTGGCGCGCCTGGGACCACCGCCGCCGCCGCTATGTGGCCGCCAAGGTGCTCCAGCAGAGCGACGCGCACTCCCTGCTGCGCTTCGTGCGCGAACAGGCCCTGCGCATCGACCACCCCCATGTGCTCGCACCGGCCAGCTGGGCCGCCGACGACGACAAGGTCCTGTTCACCATGGACCTGGTCGCCGGCGGTTCGCTGGTCCACCTGGTGGGGGACTACGGCCCGCTGCCCCCCGCGTTCGTCTGCACCCTGCTCGACCAGTTGCTGTCGGGGCTGGCCGCGGTGCACGCGGAAGGGGTCGTGCACCGGGACATCAAGCCCGCCAACATCCTGCTGGAGGCCACCGGCGCCGGCCGGCCGCGGCTGCGGCTGTCCGACTTCGGCATCGCGATGCGGCTGGGCGAGCCGCGCCTGACGGAGACCGACCTGGTGGTGGGCACGCCCGGCTATCTGGCGCCCGAGCAGATGCTGGGCGCGGACCCCGACTTCGCCGCCGACCTGTTCGCCACGGGTCTGGTCGCCCTGTATCTGCTGGAGGGCGCCAAGCCGGACGCCAAGGCGCTCGTGCAGTACTTCGCGACGCACGGGACGCCGAGCGCGCCCAAGGGCATCCCGGAACCGCTGTGGCAGGTCGTCGCCACGCTGCTGCAACCGGACCCGCAGGCCCGCTTCCGCACCGCCACGGGGGCGCGCAAGGCGCTCGCCGCCGCCGTGGAACTCCTGCCGGAGCCCGGCCCCGACGACGAACAGATCGAGATCTTCGACCAACTCGGCCCCCTTCCCCCGGGCTTCGGTCCCCGGGGCCCCCTCAAGCCGGCCCCGGGTGTGGCCGCCGGACGGAGCACGCGGCCGCCGTCCGCCTCCGAGGCCGACACGGATACCGCCACCGACACCGCCACCGCCACTGGCACCATCACCGTCACCGGCACCGGCACCGGCACCGGCAGCCGCACAGTCCCGGCCGAGCCGCCGTCTGTCGAGGAGGAGGCCGAGGCGAGCCCGTCGCCTGCGTCCGCCGACCCACGCCGTTCTCGCGAGCCCGCGCCTCAGCAGGCCGCGGATACCGCCGCCTCCGCTCCTTCCTGGCCCGCCATGTCGGACACCGGCAGCTTCCACCTGCCGCCCCCGCAGCCGTCCCCCACTCCCACGCGAACCGACCAGAGCCCGCGTCCCCCCGTATCTCCCCACGCGTCCTCCCCTGCCCCCCATGTGTCCCCCCACATGTCCCCTCATGGGTCCCCCTATGTCTCCCCGCACGATCCGACCCAGGCTCTGACTCCCCCGCCACCCCAGCGCGCTGACGCTTCTACTCTCTGGTACACCGCCCAGATCCCGCAGGTTCCCCATCCCGCGCAGGAAATCACGCACCCGAACCTCCAGGCCTCCCCCCAGCCACCGCGACCGGGCACCCGCCAGGCCGCACGCCAGGCCGCTCGTGAAGCCGCCCGCAGGGCACGCCGCCCGGGCCCCCCGGCCAAGGTGGCGATCCCGCTCCTGCTCTTCTCGCTGGCCTGCTACGCCATCGGCTTCTGGGCCCTGGCCCGCATCTGACGGCGCCCCAGCACCGTCCACACCCCCAGCACCACGAGCACCAGCGTCCCCGCGCCGATCCCCCCGACGGCCACCGCCCTCATCAGGTCGCCGCCGCCCGCGCCGCCGCTCCCGCCGCCGTCCGCCGCGGCCTCCCGCTCCCCCGACGTGACCTCGAAGAGGCCCCTTGGGACGGACGGCCCCGCATAGGCCGGACCGGACTGCGCCGCCCCGGCGACGCGCACCCGCAGGGTCAGCCCGAACGGCCCGTCCCCGAACTCGTCGGCCACGTCGGCCGCGAGGTGCACCGCGAGGTAGTACGCCCCGGCGAACCGCATGCCGTTCACCTGGGCGGAGATGCCGTAGCGGTTGACGTAGGCGACCGGCGCCACGGGCGCGAGCGTGGCCGTCTTCTGGCGTCCGTCGTAGCCGACGCCCGCGTCCTCGACGTAGGCGCGCACGGGGTTGTAGAGGTCCAGGTCCAGTGCGTCGACCGCGTAGCCGCTGCCGCTGCCGGTGCTGCCGAGTTCGGCGGTGGCGTACGGCTGCTGTCCCCAGTCGACCGGCACCTTGTAGAAGAGGGTCTGCCCGGGCCGCAGGTCGGCGCGCCACACGCCCTGTCCCACCGAGACCGCCCGGCTGAAGCCCGACCCGCCCTGGCGCCGCCGCGCCTCGCCGGTGAGGGGTGCGGGCGAGGCGGAGTTCCACGACTCGGGCGCGTTCGTGGCGCCGGCCTTCCGCAGGGGCGCCTCGGTGGTGGCGGTGAGCTCCAGGTCCCAGGCGCCGGGCGGGGAGTCCGCCGTGCCGACCCGCTCGACGACGACGTAGTACGTGCCGCCGCCCTCGCACACGGGGTTGGCCGGGGCGGTCGTCCGCGCGCCCCACGCGGTGATGGGCCGGGGGCTGTGCGAGGCACCGAAGCTCGCGCTCTCGTAGGAGCAGGAGTGGCTGTCGGCGTTCTGCACCGAGACCCTGATGCCGTCGGTGGCGGCGGGGGCGCTGCCGGCGGGCGGGACCGCGGTGACGGCGACGTAGGTGTTGGAGGTCGCGTCCAGGTCCAGGCGGTAGTAGAGCTTGGCCGCCCTGGGGAGGGAGCTGCGGTAGTCGGCGCCGGGGGTGAGGGGAGGGGCGTCGGTGGTCTGCTTCGCTCCGGCGACGGTCCGTACGTCGTCCGCGAAGCCGTAGGAGCCGTAGGAGGCGCCGGAACCGCTGGAGCCGTAGGACGCGTCGGCCGTGGCCTGACGGGCCGGCAGCGCGGTCAGGGCGCCCAGGACTGTCACCACGGCCGCCACGCGCGCGCCGAGCGACGGACGACCGCACCACCACGCCGTACGCCGCACCGTCACCCGCCACCCCTCGTCGTCGCGCAAGCCGCCGGACCGTGGCCATCCTGCCCCGCCCGGTCGCGCGGCACCCGGGGATTGCGTACGCGCGTCCGAAACACCCGCCTCGCAGGCCCCGGGAGTGACGCGGGCAACACAAAACCCCGACCGCGAGGCGGCCGGGGTGTGCTCAGAATCGGCTGTCGGTACTCACGAACCCGTGGGCACGGAGTCAGTCGCCTCCGTCCACAGATCCTGCTCGGCGCGATCCGCCTGGATCTGGCGGTACACGAGGAGCCCGCCGATGGCGGCCAGTGCGACCAGGAGAAGCTTCTTCACCGCGCGACCTCGTCTTTCCTTGACGTAGGGGACCTCTGGCGCCCGACTATACACACCGACCGATACCGATCGGTGACCTGCGGGGGCCCTCCAACTGCCCACTCGCGCACCGCAGTAGAACCGGAGTGCGGTGCTCCTTTTCTCACTTTTCTCCCCCCGTGCCTCCATCCGGGTGGTGTTCATCTGAAGATCGACGCGCCACGGGCGTCGATCCACCACTTCGAGGCCCCCATACACATCATGAGGAAAGTACGCAAATCGCCCAACCCGAAAGTGAGGGGCCCATGAACCGGAACCAGGTCACCAAGCTGTGGACCGCGCTCGTCACCGCCTTCCTGGCGCTGTTCGCGGCGCTCGGACTGGCCACCACGACCGCCGCCGCGGCCGTACCGCAGACCGAGCAGACCCGCAACAGCAGCCCGGCCGCCACCGGCGACGTGACGACGCCGGCCGCGCTCCCCTGGTCCCGGGTCCACGCCCGCTCCCTGCCGCCGACGATGAAGCAGCGCATCCGGGCCGAGGCCCACGGCAAGACCCCCAGCTGCCGCCACCGTCCGCTCACGGACACCGAGTCCGGGCCCGCGTCGGAGCAGGCCGAGGCCGACTGCGCCTCCTGACCCGGAAAAGGCCCTGAAAAAGCGGAAGACCCCCAACCGGAACCGGTTGAAGGCCTTCATGCTGGTGGGGCTAACAGGATTTGAACCTGTGGCCTCATCCTTATCAGGGATGCGCTCTAACCAACTGAGCTATAGCCCCGCCGCGCTCTGCGGTGTGTGTCCCGCGCGCTGACTCCTGAAGATTAGCGCACGACGCGGGCAGTCCCAAAATCGGTATTCAGCGGCTGATCGGCGAGGCCGTCACTCGTCCTCCGCCAGCGTCAGCTCGATACCGCCGACGAAGCCCGCCGAGAGGTTGTAGATGAACGCGCCGAGGGTCGCGAGTGCCGTCGCGAGGACGACGTCGATGACCGCGATGATCGACGTGAACATCAGGACGTGCGGCAGCGAGAGGAACGACTGGAGGTCGAAACCGTTGGACTCGTTCGAGCCGGTGGCCTCCGAGATCGTGCCCCCTACCGTCGAGAAGACGCCCATGGCGTCCATGACCATCCACAGCACGGCCGACGCGACGATCGTGCAGATGCCGAGCGCGATGGAGAGCAGGAAGCTGACTTTCATGACCGACCACGGATCGGCCTTCGCCACGCGCAGCCGGGCCTTGCGGACGCGCGGCGTGGTGCGCGCGCCCGTGCGCGGACGGCGTACGGCACCGGCCGGCGCCGGAGCCGCCTGGGCTGCCGCCGCCGGGTTCGGGTACGCCTGTGGCGGGTGATACGGCCCCGCCGGCTGTTCCGGCTGCCGTTCCCCGGGCAGCGGAGAGGCCGTCTGCTGCTGCGGCGGCGCGGACGGGGCCGGCTGCGGCTGCGGGCCTCGGGAGTCCGTCACAGTTCCCCCCTGGGATCCATGCTTCTCGGGCGAGGGTGAGGCGGCCGCGCCGTCGTCGATCTTGCGCAGTTGGGTCGTGTGCGAATCCGTCGCACGCGCGGCGGAGCCACGGCCGCCGCCGTCCGTCTCCGTACCGGTGGAGGAACCGGTGGAGGTACCGGCCGATCCGGCGCCCGTGGCTCCGCTCACGATGACTCACTCCTCGTGCTACTCGGCCGAGGGCGACTCACCCTCGTCCGTGCCGGCGGTCGTGGCGTCCTCGGCGGTCTCGTCCACGGTGATGTCACCGTCGACCTCCTCCGCCTCGCGCCCGGCCTCGGCGTTACGTGCGATACCGACCACGGCATCGCGCTTGCCCAGGTTGATCAGTTGGACGCCCATGGTGTCACGGCCCGTCTCCCTGACCTCGCTGACTCGCGTACGAATCACACCGCCGGACAGTGTGATGGCGAGGATCTCGTCGCTCTCCTCGACCACCAGCGCGCCGACGAGCGAGCCGCGGTCCTCGACGATCTTGGCGGCCTTGATGCCGAGGCCGCCGCGACCCTGGACGCGGTACTCGTCGACGGCGGTCCGCTTCGCGTACCCACCGTCTGTGGCAGTGAACACGAACGTACCGGGTCGAACAACATTCATCGAGAGCAGCTCGTCCCCCTCGCGGAAACTCATGCCCTTGACACCCGAGGTGGCGCGGCCCATGGGTCGCAGCGTGTCGTCCGTCGCGGTGAACCTGATCGACTGCGCCTTCTTGCTGATCAGCAGCAGATCGTCGTCGCTCGAAACGAGCTCGGCTCCGATCAGTTCGTCGTCCGAACCGTCCTCGCGCTCACGGAGGTTGATCGCGATGACGCCGCCGGAGCGGGGCGAATCGTAATCCTTCAGAGGCGTCTTCTTCACCAGACCCGCCTTCGTGGCCAGCACCAGGTACGGCGCCGCCTCGTAGTCGCGGATCGCGAGGATCTCGGCGATCGCCTCGTCCGGCTGGAAGGCGAGCAGGTTCGCGACGTGCTGCCCGCGCGCGTCCCGGCCGGCGTCGGGGAGCTCGTACGCCTTCGCCCGGTAGACGCGGCCCTTGTTGGTGAAGAACAGCAGCCAGTGGTGCGTGGTGGAGACGAAGAAGTGGTCGACGATGTCGTCTTCCTTCAGCTTCGTGCCGCGTACGCCCTTGCCGCCGCGCTTCTGCGCCCGGTAGTCGTCCGTCTTGGTGCGCTTGACGTAGCCGCCGCGCGTGACGGTGACGACGATGTCCTCCTCGGCGATGAGGTCCTCGATGGACATGTCGCCGTCGTAGGGCACCAGCATGGTCTTGCGGTCGTCGCCGTACTTCTCGACGAGCGCGGCGAGTTCCTCGCTGACGATGCCGCGCTGGCGGACCGGGGAGGCGAGGATCTCGTTGTACTCGTTGATCTTCGCCTGGAGTTCGTCGTGCTCCTGCACGATCTTCTGCCGCTCCAGGGCGGCCAGGCGGCGCAGCTGCATCTCCAGGATGGCGTTCGCCTGGATCTCGTCGATCTCCAGGAGTTCCATCAGGCCCCCGCGCGCGATCTCGACGGTCTCACTGCGCCGGATCAGCGCGATGACCTCGTCGATGGCGTCCAGGGCCTTCAGCAGGCCGCGCAGGATGTGCGCCCGCTCCTCGGCCTTGCGCAGCCGGAAGCGCGTACGGCGGACGATGACCTCGATCTGGTGCGTCACCCAGTGGCGGATGAACGCGTCCAGGGAGAGGGTGCGCGGGACGCCGTCGACCAGCGCCAGCATGTTGGCGCCGAAGTTCGTCTGCAGGTCCGTGTGCTTGTAGAGGTTGTTCAGTACGACCTTGGCGACCGCGTCCCTCTTGAGCACGATGACCAGACGCTGACCGGTGCGGGAGCTGGTCTCGTCCCGGACGTCCGCGATGCCGCCGATCTTGCCGTCCTTCACCAGGTCGGCGATCTTCTGCGCGAGGTTGTCGGGGTTGACCTGGTAGGGCAGCTCCGTGACCACCAGGCACTGGCGGTTCTGGATCTCCTCGACCTCGACGACCGCGCGCATGGTGATCGAGCCGCGGCCCGTGCGGTAGGCCTCCTCGATGCCCTTGCGGCCCACGACGAGGGCGCCGGTCGGGAAGTCGGGGCCCTTGATGCGCTCCATGAGCGCGTCCAGCAGCTCCTCGTGCGAGGCCTCGGGGTTCTCCAGGTACCACTGGGCGCCGGCCGCCACCTCGCGCAGGTTGTGCGGCGGGATGTTGGTCGCCATGCCGACCGCGATGCCGGCGGAGCCGTTGATCAGCAGGTTCGGGAAGCGGGCGGGCAGGACGGTCGGCTCCTGGGAGCGGCCGTCGTAGTTGTCCGTGAAGTCGACGGTCTCCTCGTCGATGTCGCGGACCATCTCCATCGACAGCGGCGCCATCTTGCACTCGGTGTACCGCATGGCGGCCGCCGGGTCGTTGCCCGGGGAGCCGAAGTTGCCGTTGGAGTCCACCAGTGGCATGCGCATCGCCCAGGGCTGGGCGAGCCGGACGAGGGCGTCGTAGATGGAGGAGTCGCCGTGGGGGTGGTAGTTGCCCATGACGTCGCCGACCACGCGCGCGCACTTGTAGAAGCCGCGCTCGGGGCGGTAGCCGCCGTCGTACATGGCGTACAGCACCCGGCGGTGCACGGGCTTGAGGCCGTCACGGACGTCCGGCAGCGCACGCGAGACGATGACGGACATCGCGTAGTCGAGGTAGGAGCGCTGCATCTCCGTCTCGAGCCCGACGGGCTCGACACGCATCGCGAGTTCGCCGCCCTCTTCCGGGGTGACGGGAGTGTTCTCGTCGGTCATTGCTGGTGAAGGTCCTTCCTGGTGCGGTCAGCTGAGACCGACTCAGATGTCGAGGAAGCGGACGTCCTTGGCGTTGCGCTGGATGAACTGGCGCCGGGCCTCGACGTCCTCGCCCATCAGCACCGAGAACAGGTCGTCGGCCTGGGCGGCGTCGTCGAGGGTGACCTGGCCGAGGACGCGGTGCTCCTGGTCCATCGTGGTCACGCGCAGCTCCTCGGCGTTCATCTCGCCGAGGCCCTTGAAGCGCTGGATGGAGTCCTCGCGCACGCGCTTGCCGCGCTGGCGGCCCATCTCGATCAGCGCGTCGCGCTCGCGGTCGGAGTAGGCGTACTCGATGTCGTCCCGGCCCCACTTGATCTTGTACAGCGGGGGGCGCGACAGGTACACGTGCCCGGCCTCGACCAGCGGCCGCATGAAGCGGAACAGGAAGGTCAGCAGCAGGGTGCTGATGTGCTGGCCGTCGACGTCGGCGTCCGCCATCAGGATGATCTTGTGGTAGCGGAGCTTCTCGATGTCGAAGTCCTCGTGCACGCCCGTGCCGAAGGCCGAGATCAGCGCCTGGATCTCCTGGTTCTGCAGGATCTTGTCGATCCTGGCCTTCTCGACGTTGAGGATCTTGCCGCGGATCGGGAGGATCGCCTGGTACTGCGGGTTGCGGCCGGACTTGGCCGAGCCGCCGGCGGAGTCACCCTCGACGATGAAGATCTCGCACTTGGTGGGGTCGTTCGACTGGCAGTCCGAGAGCTTGCCCGGCAGGGACGCCGTCTCCAGCAGGCCCTTGCGGCGCGTCAGGTCGCGCGCCTTGCGGGCCGCCACGCGCGCGGTGGCCGCCTGGATGCCCTTGCGGATGATGTCCGCGGCCTCCACGGGGTTGCGGTCCAGCCAGTCGTTGAGGTGCTCGTAGACCGCCTTCTGCACGAAGGTCTTCGCCTCGGTGTTGCCCAGCTTGGTCTTGGTCTGGCCCTCGAACTGCGGCTCGCTCAGCTTCACCGAGATGATCGCCGTCAGACCCTCGCGGATGTCGTCGCCCGTGAGGTTGTCGTCCTTCTCGCGCAGCAGCTTCTTGTCGCGCGCGTACTTGTTGATCAGGCTCGTCAGGGCCGCGCGGAAGCCCTCCTCGTGCGTGCCGCCCTCATGGGTGTGGATGATGTTGGCGAAGGAGTACACGCCCTCGCTGTAGCCGCTGTTCCACTGCATCGCGACTTCGAGGGAGAGGTGCTTGTCCTTGTCCTCCGCCTCCAGGTCGATCACCGTCGGGTGGACCACGTCTCCCTTGCGGGAGTTGAGGTACCTCACGAAGTCGGAGATGCCGCCCTCGTAGTGGTACGTGACCGACTTGACCTCGGACTTCTCGTCGGCGCCCGCCTCGTCCGCCCCCGCGGTGGCCTTCGCCGACTCGCGCTCGTCGGTGAGTTTGATCGTCAAACCCTTGTTGAGGAACGCCATCTCCTGGAAGCGCCGCGAGAGCGTCTCGAAGGAGTACTCCGTGGTCTCGAAGATGTCGCCGTCCGCCCAGAAGGTGACCGACGTGCCCGTCTCCTCCGTCGCCTCGTGCTTCACGAGCGGCGCCGTGGGGACACCCATCTTGTAGTCCTGCGTCCAGCGGTGGCCGTCGGTCTTCACCTCGACCGCGACCTTCGAGGACAGCGCGTTGACGACGGAGACGCCCACGCCGTGCAGACCACCGGAGACCGCGTAACCGCCGCCGCCGAACTTGCCGCCCGCGTGCAGCACGGTCAGCACGACCTCGACGGCCGGCTTGCCCTCGGACGGCACGATGCCTACAGGGATGCCGCGGCCGTTGTCGACGACCCGGACACCGCCGTCGGCCAGGATCGTCACGTCGATGGTGTCCGCGTAGCCGGCCAGCGCCTCGTCGACCGAGTTGTCGACGACCTCGTACACCAGGTGGTGCAGTCCGCGCTCGCCCGTGGAGCCGATGTACATACCGGGTCGCTTGCGGACCGCGTCCAGGCCCTCGAGGACGGTGATGGCGCTGGCGTCGTACGAGGCGGTGACCTCGCCGTTCGACGAGGTCACCGCGCCGTTCTCGCCGGCGTCGGTGGACTGGTTGATCTCGTTGGGGTTGCCGGAATCGGCCACGAAGCGCCCTTTCTGGCACAGCACGAGCCAGACTCGTCGGCGGTTTGCCGGAGCGGCTGCGGCATGTTGCGTTGGTAAGCCTTGATCAGCGTTGCTCAGCTTTTCCCGGACGTCCCCACGACTGGGGCGGGATTGGCTTCCAGTCTACCGGTAGCGCCGACAGTGATGGGGGTTTGCGGGTACCTGAGTCCTCATGTGGCGCCCTCAACCGGTCTCGGCGGAGTCCCCATATGCGGAACGGGGCTCCAAGAGGCTCACGGAGGCACTCAGCGCTTCCGGCTGTCAACCCTTGGCTACTTGGGAGTCAGGTCGGGATTCGCAACCGCGTGCGGTCCCGTGACCGGGCCGCCGCCGCTTGTGGCTGTGTGAGGTCTGTCACCCGTAGGTGTCGCCGGGCCCCGTGCTGCCCGGAGCGCGCAGGGGGCCGTAGCGGCGGGCGGGGCCGCCGGGGCCCAGCACCTTGATCAGCCGCACCGCGCCGTGCCCGAGGTCCTCGTTCAGCCGGGCGACCAGCGTGGGCGCCAGCAGCCGCAGGTTCGTCGCCCAGGCCGTCGAGTCGCAGCGCACGACGAGCACCCGCTCGTCCTCGTCGTACCGCTCCGGCTCACAGTGCTTGGCCACGTCCTCGCCGACGATCTGGGGCCAGCGCCCCATCACGCCCCCCACCGCCGCCGGGGCCTCCCAGCCCCGCTCGGTGATCAGACGGTTGATCGCCGCGCCGAGCGCCATCGGGTCCCGGCCGTCGGCGCGCGCCCCGGAGCGCAGGCCCCCGCGCCGCGCCTGCTTCTTCTGCCGCGCCGCGTCCCCACGCGCGCGTGCGGCCTCCTTCGCCGCCCTGAGCGCCACGCGCGCGAGGTCGACGCCGGAGGGCTCGGGTGCCTTCTTCGGCTTCTCCGGGGGCTGTTCGTCGCTCATACGCGCTCCACCGTCCCGCCCGACACCGCGAACCGCGCCCCGGCCAGGACATGCGGTACGTCGTCGTCGACCGCGGCCGTGACCAGCACCTGCTCGCCGGGCGCCACCAGCTCCGCCAGCCGCTCCCGGCGGCGCGCGTCCAGCTCGGCGAACACGTCGTCGAGGACCAGCACCGGCTCGTTGCCCTCGGCGCGCAGCAGGTCGTAGGAGGCCAGCCGCAACGCCAGCGCGTACGACCACGACTCGCCGTGCGAGGCGTACCCCTTGGCCGGCAGCTGACCGAGTTTGAGAGTCACATCGTCCCGATGCGGCCCTACGAGGGTGACGCCCCGCTCGATCTCCTGCTTGCGCGCCTCCGCCAGGGCCGCCGTCAGCTGCTCGTAGAGCCCCTCGCGCGTGTGCGCCTCGCCCGGCGCCGACGGCTTGTACTCCAGGGCGACCGGACCGCCGCCCGGGGCCAGCTGCTCGTACGCCTTGTCGGCCAGCGGCTGGATCGCCCCGATCAGGTCCAGCCGCTGCGCCAGCAGCTCCGCGCCCGCGCGCGCGAGGTGCTGGTCCCAGATGTCGAGCGTGGACAGGTCCATCGAGCGGCCGCCGTGCCGCCGGGCCAGCGCGGCCGACTTCAGCAGCGTGTTGCGCTGCTTGAGCACCCGCTCGTAGTCCGCGCGCACCCCCGCCATCCGCGGTGAGCGGGCGGTGACCAGCTCGTCGAGGAACCGGCGCCGCTCGCCGGGATCGCCCTTGACCAGGGCGAGGTCCTCCGGCGCGAACAGCACCGTCCGCACGATCCCGAGCACGTCACGGGGCCTGACCTGCGAGGACCTGTTGACCCGCGCGCGGTTGGCCTTGCCCGGGTTCAGCTCCAGCTCGACCAGCTGCTGCCGCTCGCCCTGTCTGACCTGCGCCCGGATGACCGCGCGGTCGGCGCCCATGCGGACCAGGGGGGCGTCCGAGGCGACGCGGTGGCTGCCGAGGGTGGCCAGGTAGCCGACCGCCTCGACGAGGTTGGTCTTGCCCTGGCCGTTGGGGCCGACGAAGGCGGTGACACCCGGGTCGAGCGGCACCTCGACCCGGGCGTACGAGCGGAAGTCGGCCAGCGACAGATGCGTGACGTGCATGGTCGGTCGCCGACCTCCCCCAGGTTGTGGACCGCTCGTGCAGCCCTGTGGATTACTTCTTCTCGACCGCGTGGCCGCCGAACTGGTTCCGCAGCGCGGCGATCATCTTCATCTGCGGCGAGTCCTCCTGGCGCGAGGAGAACCGCGCGAACAGCGACGCGGTGATCGCCGGCAGCGGCACCGCGTTGTCGATGGCGGCCTCCACCGTCCAGCGTCCCTCACCGGAGTCCTGTGCAAAACCCTTGAGCCTGTCGAGGTGCTCGTCCTCGTCGAGGGCGTTCACCGCCAGGTCCAGCAGCCAGGAGCGGATCACCGTGCCCTCCTGCCAGGAGCGGAAGACCTCGCGCACGTCCGTGACCGAGTCGACCTTCTCCAGCAGCTCCCAGCCCTCGGCGTAGGCCTGCATCATCGCGTACTCGATGCCGTTGTGGACCATCTTCGCGAAGTGCCCCGCGCCCACCTTGCCGGCGTGCACCGAGCCGAACGTGCCCTCCGGCTTGAGAGCGTCGAAGACGGGCTGCACCTTGGCGACGTGCTCCGCGTCGCCGCCGTACATCAGCGCGTAGCCGTTCTCCAGGCCCCAGACGCCGCCCGAGACGCCGCAGTCGACGAAGCCGATGCCCTTGGCCGCCAGTTCCTCGGCGTGCTTCTCGTCGTCCGTCCAGCGGGAGTTGCCGCCGTCCACGACGACATCGCCCGGCTCCAGGAGCTCGGCGAGCTCGTCGATGGTCGACTGGGTGGGCGCACCGGCCGGGACCATCACCCAGACCACGCGCGGGGCCGCGAGGCTCTCCACAAGCTCTTTGAGGCTGTGGACGTCCGCGAGATCCGGGTTGCGGTCGTATCCGACGACGGTGTGGCCCGCGCGGCGGATCCGCTCGCGCATGTTGCCGCCCATCTTGCCGAGGCCGACGAGACCGAGCTCCATCAGTTGATCCTTAGGTTGCTGTGTGG
Organism: Streptomyces sp. 7R007; assembly: GCF_054850255.1. Classification (NCBI taxonomy): domain Bacteria; kingdom Bacillati; phylum Actinomycetota; class Actinomycetes; order Kitasatosporales; family Streptomycetaceae; genus Streptomyces; species Streptomyces sp. 7R007. Next base: position 218,656 of record NZ_JBTWMV010000010.1, read on the forward strand.
CGTGTGGGGCACTTGCGTACCCGCGTCCGAGCCTAAACCCGGACGTCCGCGCACATCTGTGGGCATACGCGCTCAGACGTACGCCCTCACCTGGGACTTCTCCCCAGCGAGGCGCCCGGTTGTCCACGCGCTGTGGACAACCGGGCAGGCACTCAGCCGCTCAGCCGCACCGGCATGATCAGGTACTTGTAGGCCTCGTCCGCCTCCGCGTCCAGGGCGGGCTTGCCGCTCAGCAGGGCCGGCTTCGTCGACGTCGTGAACGACAGCTGGGCCACCGGGGAGTCGATCGCGCTCAGGCCGTCCAGCAGGAACGTCGGGTTGAAGGCGATCGAGATGTCGTCGCCCTCCAGCTGCGCGTCCACCCGCTCCACAGCCTGTGCGTCGTCGCTGGAGCCGGCCTCCAGGATGAGCACGCCCTGCTCGAAGCTCAGCCGCACCGGGGTGTTGCGCTCGGCGACCAGGGCCACACGCTTGACGGCCTCCACGAAGGGGGCGGTCTCGATCACCGCGACGCTGTTGAACTCCGTCGGGAACAGCGTGCGGTACTTCGGCAGGTCGCCTTCCAGCAGGCGGGTCGTCGTCCGGCGACCCGCGCCCTCGAAGCCGATCAGGCCCTCGCCCGCACCCGAGCCGGACAGCGCCAGCGTGACGTTGTCGCCGCTGGTGAGCGCCTTGGCGGTGTCCAGGAGCGTCTTCGCGGGCACCAGGGCGACCGCGGACGCCTCCGGGTTCTCCGGCTTCCACAGGAACTCGCGGACCGCGAAGCGGTAGCGGTCGGTGGAGGCCAGCGTGACCGTGTCGCCCTCGATCTCGATGCGCACACCGGTCAGCACCGGCAGCGTGTCGTCACGGCCGGCGGCGATGGCCACCTGGGCGGCCGCGGAGGCGAAGACCTCGCCCGGGACGGTGCCCGTGGCGTTCGGCATCTGCGGCAGCGCCGGGTACTCCTCCACAGGCAGGGTGTGGAGTGTGAACCGCGAGGAGCCGCAGACCACGGTCGCCCGTACACCGTCTGTGGAAATCTCCACCGGGCGGTTGGGCAGGGCGCGGCAGATGTCGGCGAGCAGCCGGCCGGAGACCAGGACCGTGCCCTCCTCCTCGACCTCGGCCTCGACGCCCACGCGCGCGGAGACCTCGTAGTCGAAGCTGGACAGGCTCAGCTGGCCGTCCTCGGCCTTCAGCAGGAGGCCGGCGAGGACAGGCGCCGGCGGACGGGCCGGGAGGCTGCGCGCCGCCCAGGCCACTGCCTCCGCGAGTACGTCGCGTTCCACCCGGATCTTCACTGTTGCCGCCTCCTGCTGTTGCCGGCGCTTCTCGGCCTGCGTGGCTTCGTCGTCTGTCTCGGTGCTCGTCCCGGTGTAGTGGGCTCCCTGTGGAGGGAAGGACACCGGGGAACAGTCTGACGCACGGCACTGACAGTAGGTGCCTCTCGGGGTCAAGTCGTGACGAGGGGCAGCCGGGAGCCGGACGGCGAGTTGTGCACAGGACCCGCTTCGAAACGAATTCCCCGCTGTCTCTAGTCGGGAGTAGTAGTAGGGCCTGTGGATACCGTGGATAACCACGTTTGCCCAGCTCAGAGCGGAGATTTTGTCCACGGGCCCTGTGGGCGACGACGGTGGACAACTCGGGGGTTCTGTGGAGAACAGAAAGTTCTGCACACCCCATGCACAGGCAGAGGCGACTTCTCCCCAGCGCCGTCCCCAGGTTTACCCACCTTTCCCACAGCCCAACCCGGCACCTTCCTGTGACGCCTTTCACTCGACGCGGTGATCAGGCGCGTCGCGTTGCCGAACAGTGGACAGGCATGTGGAGAAGGTGGGGATCACTGGGGACAACCGGCCCCAGCCTGTGGGTTGCCGGTGGACAACTCCGTGCACAGCTTGTGGATCATCCGGCTGTCCACAGTCTGTGGAGATCCTTCGTCCACGAATCCACAACCACCTGACCTGGCCTGATCGTTCTGAGGCGGGTGGCCTGTGGACCGCGATCTGGACAACTTCACAGTCCCCAGGATGTGGACGGCAGAAAGTCCCCGAATCTGTGGACCGTGGCCGTAACCCGGCCCCGGAATCGAACAGCGGATGGCCGCCGTACGACGGGCTGTACGAGGGGCCCAGGGGGGCGTGGTGGTGCCGGGGCGACGTGGCGGGGGGTCGATACGGCGAAGGGCGCCCGCCGGATTCCTCCGGGGGCGCCCTCAGGGACGTACGCGCGCGGCCGTCAGCCGTTCTTGATGCGGTTGGTGAGCTCGGTGACCTGGTTGTAGATCGAGCGGCGCTCGGCCATCAGGTTGCGGATCTTGCGGTCCGCGTGCATGACGGTCGTGTGGTCGCGGCCGCCGAACAGGGCGCCGATCTTCGGCAGGGAGAGGTCCGTCAGCTCGCGGCACAGGTACATGGCGATCTGGCGGGCCGTCACCAGGGCGCGGCCGCGCGAGGTGCCGCACAGGTCCTCGACGGTGAGGCCGAAGTAGTCGGCGGTGGCGCTCATGATGGCGGTGGAGGTGATCTCGGGGGCCGAGTCCTCGCCGCCGGGGATGAGGTCCTTGAGGACGATCTCGGTGAGTCCGAGGTCGACGGGCTGCCGGTTGAGCGACGCGAACGCCGTCACCCGGATCAGCGCGCCCTCCAGCTCGCGGATGTTGCGCGAGATCCGGGAGGCGATGAACTCCAGTACCTCCGGCGGGGCGTTGAGCTGCTCCTGGACCGCCTTCTTGCGCAGGATCGCGATCCGGGTCTCCAGCTCGGGCGGCTGGACGTCGGTGATCAGGCCCCACTCGAAACGGTTCCGCAGCCGGTCCTCCAGGGTGACCAGCTGCTTGGGCGGCCGGTCGGAGGAGAGCACGATCTGCTTGTTGGCGTTGTGGAGGGTGTTGAAGGTGTGGAAGAACTCCTCCTGCGTCGACTCCTTGTCCGCCAGGAACTGGATGTCGTCGACGAGCAGGATGTCCATCTCGCGGTAGCGCTTGCGGAAGCTGTCGCCCTTGCCGTCGCGGATGGAGTTGATGAACTCGTTGGTGAACTCCTCGGAGCTCACGTAGCGCACGCGCGTGCCCGGGTAGAGGCTGCGCGCGTAGTGCCCGATCGCGTGCAGCAGGTGGGTCTTGCCGAGCCCGGACTCCCCGTAGATGAACAGGGGGTTGTACGCCTTCGCGGGCGCCTCGGCCACGGCGACCGCGGCGGCGTGCGCGAAGCGGTTGGAGGCGCCGATGACGAACGTGTCGAAGAGGTACTTCGGGTTGAGGCGGGCGGTGGGCTCGCCGGGGCCGGGGGCCGGCGCGGGCTGCGCGGCCAGCGGGCCGGGGGCGCCGGTGGTGGGCAGGTTCGGGCCGACGGGGCCGCCGCGGTGGACGTGGCCGGAGCCGGGGGGCGGCTCCGGCAGCTCCCGGCGGGCGTCGCGCTGGTCGTAGTCGGACCGCGGGGCGTCGTAGTCGGGCCGGTGCTGGTCGTAGTCCTGGCGCGGCTGGTCGTAGTCGGGGCGCTGGCCGTCGTAGGAGGGGCGTTCCATGGACTCGCGGCGGTAGTCCTGGGACGGGGAGGCATAGGGGTCGCGCTCGGGGAAGCCGAGGCGCTGCTGCTGCCAGCTGTACTCGTCCTGGCCGGGGCGGGGCCAGGCGCCGGGTTCGGGGCGCTGGTACTCGCCGGGGTAGGCGGGGCGGGCGGTGGGCAGTTGGTCGCCGGGGCCGCCGGGGCCGCCGGGGCCGCCGGGGCGCTGCTCGGGGCGGCCGGCGGGCGAGTGGTCGTCGGCGCGGTGGCGGCCGTAGCCGTCGTAGGGGCCGTCGTACTGGTTGGCGGGGAGCTCGGGCTCCTCGTAGCGCGGCTGGGGGCGCGGGGCCGGGGGCGCGGGCGGGGGGTCGCCCGCGGAGTCGTCGACGGTGATCGCGATGCGGATGGGGCGGCCGCACTCGCGGCTCAGCGTGTCGCTCACGATCGGGGCGAGGCGGCCCTCCAGCACGCCTTTCGCAAATTCGTTCGGTACGGCGAGCAGGGCCGTGTCCGCGACCAGCGCGAGCGGCTGGCAGCGGCGGATCCAGTGCTCGTCCTTCGCCTCCACGCCCTGGCCGCGGCCCTCGCCGAGGAGCTGCTCGAGTACTCGTGGCCACACTGCGGCAAGATCGGCAGGTACGTCAGCCACAGGGCACGCTCTCTCACGGGTCCCACGAACGTGTGGTTGTGGGACGGGTCGGGATTCAAATGGGGTGGAGCCAAGAACAAGGGGTCAAGGGAACGAATCGGAGTTCAGCCACGGTAGTCAGGGCGACGGGTGCGGTTCAAGTTGTTGTCCCCAGCCTGTGGATAGTGTCTCTGCGTGACTCCTGGTTTGACCGGATGGCGTAGCCCCGCGTACCGTAACCAGGTCGAGTTGTCGATGGCTGCTGCCGCCTGCCTCCGATGGGCACAGGTCACGTCAGGTGATCGGGAAGCGGTGCACTCGGGCGTCACTGCGAGCTACTCGTGGGCGCACGGTGACAGCCAGGACGGCACCCGCCACACCGATTTGATTTCTGGAGCCCCCGAGTGAGCAAGCGCACCTTCCAGCCGAACAACCGTCGTCGCGCCAAGACCCACGGCTTCCGGCTGCGTATGCGCACCCGTGCCGGCCGCGCGATTCTCGCGTCCCGCCGCAGCAAGGGTCGCGCCCGCCTGTCCGCCTGATCCCGGTCAGGTCATGCCGTCGTGCTGCCCACCGAGAACCGGCTGAGGCGGCGCGAGGACTTCGCGACCGCGGTACGACGAGGGCGCCGGGCAGGCCGCCCGACCCTCGTCGTCCATCTTCGTAGCGGTGCCACGGACCCGCACGCGCCTGGGGAGAGCGCTCCCCCGACGCGTGCGGGTTTCGTCGTGAGCAAGGCCGTGGGTGGCGCGGTCGTACGCAACAAAGTGAAGCGCAGACTGCGTCATCTGATGCGTGACCGAGTGACCCTGTTTCCCCCCGGTAGCCTGGTAGTCGTACGAGCGCTGCCCGGAGCGGGCGACGCCGACCATGCACAGCTGGCCCGAGACCTGGATGCCGCCGTGGAGCGGTTGCTGGGAGGGGGCGCGCGATGAAGTACCCGCTGCTGGCTCTGATCAAGCTGTACCAGTGGACGATCAGCCCGCTGCTCGGGCCGGTGTGCAAGTACTACCCGTCGTGCTCCCACTACGGCTACACGGCCATCGACCGGCACGGAGCCATCAAGGGCACGGCACTCACCGCCTGGCGCATCCTGCGGTGCAATCCGTGGTCGCTCGGGGGTGTGGACCATGTTCCGCCGCGCAAGCGCCCGCGGTGGCACGAAATGCTGCGTGACGCATGGCGCGCACGCAGGGGCGGGCCCTCCGCCGCCGAACCGGCCATCGAGGACAATCGTCCTTCGAGCCCGGCCGCAGAGACCTCGTCCCATGCCCAAGGAGCATGATTAGTGGACACGATTGCCAGCCTTTTCAGCTTCATCACGACACCCGTCTCGTGGGTCATCGTCCAGTTCCACAAGGTGTACGGCGCGATCTTCGGCGCCGACACCGGGTGGGCCTGGGGCCTGTCCATCGTGTCCCTGGTGATCCTGATCCGTATCTGCCTGATCCCGCTCTTCGTGAAGCAGATCAAGGCGACCCGGGCCATGCAGACGCTGCAGCCCGAGATGAAGAAGATCCAGGAGCGCTACAAGAACGACAAGCAGCGTCAGTCCGAAGAGATGATGAAGCTGTACAAGGAGACGGGCACCAACCCGCTCTCCTCGTGCCTTCCCATCCTGGCGCAGTCCCCGTTCTTCTTCGCCCTGTACCACGTGCTCAACGGCATCGCGACGGGCAAGACGATCGGCGTCATCAACGACTCGCTGCTCGCCAGCGCGCGTAAGGCGCACATCTTCGGTGCCCCGCTGGCCGCGAAGTTCACGGACAGCTCCGACAAGGTCGCCCAGCTCGGCGCCACGCTGACCGACGTCCGGGTCGTGACCGCGATCATGATCGTCATGATGTCGGCCTCGCAGTTCTACACGCAGCGCCAGCTGATGACGAAGAACGTCGACACCACGGTGAAGACGCCGTTCATGCAGCAGCAGAAGATGCTGATGTACGTCTTCCCGGTCATGTTCGCCGTCTTCGGCATCAACTTCCCCGTCGGTGTCCTCGTCTACTGGCTGACCACCAACGTGTGGACCATGGGCCAGCAGATGTACGTCATCCACAACAACCCCACCCCGGGTTCCAAGGCGCAGGCCGCCTACCTGGAGCGGCTGGCCAAGCACGTCACGCACCACGGCAAGGTCCGCCGGCGCAGCGAGAAGACCATCGTCAAGGCGATCGTCGCCAAGGGCCGTGACCGCAACGAGTTCGAGCGCAAGTTCATCAACGGCCTGACCAAGGCCGGACTCGTGGCGCAGGCCGACGGCACCGTGGTGAAGAGCGAGAGCGCCGTGGCCGTGGAGAGCGCCGAGGACGGTACGCCGACGACCCCCGCCGCTCCGAAGCGTCAGCAGCCCAAGCGCCAGACCAAGGCCCAGCGCCAGTCCGGCGCTGTGAAGCCGGCCGACTCCGGTGCGGCGACCTCGCTGAGCAAGTCCGCGGAGCCCGAGGACGCCAAGCCCGAGGACGCCAAGAGCGACGCCGGCAAGCCCACCGCCAAGAAAGCCGCTTCGCAGCCCGGTTCCGGCGCCCGCAGCAGGGCTCAGTCCGGGCAGCGCAAGGGTGGCCCGCAGCGGCCCAAGTCCCCGTCCAAGAAGTAAGAAGGAGTCCATCCCGTGACGGAAGGCACCACCTCCGCCGCTGCCGAGGGTGCAGACACCCTGACCCGCCTGGAGCAGGAGGGCGAGATCGCGGCGGACTACCTTGAGGGTCTGCTGGACATCGCCGATCTCGACGGCGACATCGACATGGACGTCGAGGCCGACCGCGCCGCTGTCTCGATCATCAGCGACACGGGCAGCCGAGACCTGCAGAAGCTGGTCGGCCGTGACGGCGAGGTGCTGGAGGCGCTGCAGGAGCTGACGCGCCTGGCCGTGCACCGGGAGACCGGGGACCGCAGCCGGCTGATGCTGGACATCGCGGGTTACCGGGCCAGGAAGCGGGCCGAGCTGTCCGAGCTGGGAGCCAAGGCCGCCGCCGACGTGAAGAACACCGGCGAGCCGGTGAAGCTGAAGCCCATGACGCCGTTCGAGCGCAAGGTCGTGCACGACGCGGTCAAGGCCGCGGGCCTGCGCAGCGAGTCCGAGGGCGAGGAGCCGCAGCGCTTCGTCGTCGTGCTGCCCGCCTGATCGGTCCCTACGTTCCTCCGGCCCCGTCTGTAGCGCAGGCGGGGCCGAACTTTGTCAGCCTGATAGTTCTGGTGGTCGGCGCCCGGTGCGCTGATGCGGTACGGAAGGACGGTCCCCGTGACGGAGGCAGCGGAGCTTCCCCCCGCGCCCGAGCAGGCGCGCGAGGTGTTCGGCGAGCGGTTCGCGGAAGCGGTGCGGTACGCGGAGCTGCTCGCCGAGGCGGGCGTGCAGCGTGGTCTGATCGGCCCGCGTGAGGTGCCGCGGCTGTGGGAGCGGCATCTGCTGAACTGCGCGGTGCTCTCGGAGGTCGTGCCGGAGGGCGTCACCGTGTGCGACGTCGGCTCGGGTGCCGGCCTGCCCGGCATCCCGCTGGCGCTGGTCCGGGAGGACCTGAAGATCACGCTCCTGGAGCCGCTGCTGCGGCGCACCAACTTCCTCACCGAGGTGGTGGAGTTGCTCGGCCTGGACCATGTCACGGTCGTCCGTGGCCGCGCCGAGGAGGTCATGGGCAAGCTCACTCCGGTGCATGTGGTGACGGCACGGGCGGTGGCCCCGCTGGACCGGCTGGCGACCTGGGGCATCCCGCTGCTGCGTCCCTACGGGGAGATGCTGGCGCTCAAGGGCGACACCGCGGAGGAGGAGCTGAAGAGCGCGGCGACGGCGCTCAGCAAGCTCGGTGCCGTGGAGACGTCCATCCTGCACGTGGGCGAGGGGGTCGTCGATCCCCTGTCGACCGTGGTCCGGGTCGAGGTCGGTGAGAGTCCCGGCGGTGTGCGCTTCGCGGCCAAGCGCGCGAAGGCCGCCCGCACGGGGCGTGCGCGCCGGCGCCGCTGATCCGTCCTGACGACGAGACGTACTCCACACAAGCTGCCAAACCTACGCATGCCGGAGTGTCGCGGCATTCCGGCCCTGCTTGCTGTGCATCGTGTTTCACGTGAAACGTCGCTCACTGCTGCACGGCATCATCAGCCGGGGCCGCGCTGCGGCCGAACCCCGCGACCGAAAGCCTCTTGGATCACTCGATGAGGGTGTGGAGTTGTCCACAGAGGTGGATTTCTCCACAGAACACCAGGCCTCACTGGTTCACGACCCCGAAGACATGGGAGGCTCTGTTCATTGCGAGCCTGAAGTCGAGGAGAGTGAATCCTTGCGGTCCGACGCCAACATCGCGGGACCGATGACCGATCCGGTCCCCGGTCCCCGTACCGAGTCGATGGGGGAGGATGTTTCACGTGAAACACCGCCCCCAATGGACGACACTCCGATCGGTCGTGCTGCCCAACTGGCGGTGGAGGCTCTGGGCCGCGCCGGCGAGGGCCTGCCACGGCCCGAGCAGACCCGGGTCATCGTGGTGGCCAACCAGAAGGGTGGCGTAGGCAAGACCACGACCACGGTCAACCTTGCCGCGTCCCTGGCCCTGCACGGGGGCCGCGTCCTGGTGATCGACCTCGACCCTCAGGGAAACGCCTCCACGGCACTCGGGATCGACCACCACGCCGAAGTCCCGTCCATCTACGACGTCCTGGTCGAGAGCAAGCCACTCGCGGAAGTCGTCCAGCCCGTCCCCGATGTCGAGGGCCTCTTCTGTGCCCCCGCCACGATCGATCTCGCCGGTGCGGAGATCGAACTGGTGTCGCTGGTCGCCCGTGAGAGCCGGCTACAGCGGGCCATCCAGGCCTACGAGCAGCCGCTGGACTACATCCTCATCGACTGCCCGCCCTCGCTGGGTCTGCTGACGGTCAACGCGCTGGTCGCCGGCCAGGAGGTCCTGATCCCGATCCAGTGCGAGTACTACGCCCTGGAGGGACTGGGGCAACTGCTGCGCAACGTCGACCTGGTCCGGGGACACCTCAACCCCGCCCTGCACGTCTCCACGATCCTGCTGACGATGTACGACGGCCGGACCCGGTTGGCCTCGCAGGTCGCGGACGAGGTGCGCAACCACTTCGGTGACGAGGTGTTGCGGACGAGCATTCCCCGCTCGGTCCGTATCTCCGAGGCGCCGAGCTACCGACAGACCGTGCTGACCTACGATCCGGGGTCCAGCGGTGCGCTGTCCTATCTTGAGGCGGCACGAGAAATCGCGCTGAAGGGTGTCGGCGTCAGCTACGACCCGACGCAGGCCCATATCGGCGCCCAGAGCAACCCGAGCATGGTGGAGGGGATTCAGTGAGCGAGCGACGGAGGGGTTTGGGCCGTGGTCTCGGCGCACTGATCCCCGCTGCCCCGACGGAGAAGACGCCGGCCCCGGCGGCCATGGGAGGCGCTCCTTCGGCCTCCCCGACGGCCGTCCCGGTGCTGACGACCGACCGCGGAGTGGCCGCGGCGAAGGTGGCCACGCTGCCGCCTGTTTCACATGAAACCGAGGAGCCGACGCTGGGCGGTTCCGTGGAGGTGCCCGCGGCTCCCATCGGCGCCCACTTCGCGGAGATCCCCCTCGACGCGATCACGCCGAACCCGCGCCAGCCGCGTGAGGTCTTCGACGAGGACGCGCTGCAGGAACTGGTCACCTCCATCAAGGAGGTGGGTCTCCTCCAGCCCGTCGTCGTACGGCAGTTGGGCCCCGCCCGCTATGAGCTCATCATGGGCGAGCGCCGCTGGCGGGCGTGCCGTGAGGCGGGCCTGGAGGCGATCCCGGCGATCGTGCGGGCCACGGACGACGAGAAGCTCCTCCTGGACGCCCTGCTGGAGAACCTGCACCGCGCGCAGCTGAACCCGCTGGAAGAGGCCGCCGCCTACGACCAGTTGCTGAAGGACTTCAACTGCACGCATGACCAGCTCGCCGACCGCATCGGCCGGTCCCGCCCGCAGGTCTCCAACACGCTGCGTCTGCTGAAGCTCTCCCCGGCCGTCCAGCGCCGCGTGGCTGCCGGGGTGCTTTCCGCCGGGCATGCGCGGGCGCTGCTCTCCGTCGAGGACTCGGAGGAGCAGGACCGGCTTGCCCACCGGATCGTGGCCGAGGGGCTGTCGGTGCGGGCGGTCGAGGAGATCGTGACCCTGATGGGCTCGCGGCCGCAGACGGCCCAGCGCTCCAAGGGGCCGCGGGCCGGCACCCGGGTCTCGCCGGCGCTGAGCGACCTCGCGACCCGTCTCTCGGACCGCTTCGAGACACGGGTGAAGGTCGACCTCGGCCAGAAGAAGGGCAAGATCACCGTGGAGTTCGCCTCCATGGAGGACCTTGAGCGGATCCTCAGCACCCTCGCTCCCGGCGAGGGACCGGTCCTGCAGAAGAGTCTGCTGGACGGCGACGCCGAGGACGACGAGGCCTGAGCCTGTGGCCGACGAGTGGATGGATGCGCTCGGTCGGCCGGCGGAGCGGGCTGTGTCCGGTGGGTATCGGACACAGCCCGCTCTTTGCTTTCAGGCGGTGTCGAGGCCCTCACATCGTGGATACGATGCGTTCGGGTATGGCGCATCCACCTGGCAGCACCTCTGGAGAGGGAGGCAGGGGCCATGCGAACGATGAGCCGCACCGGACTCGTGAGCGCGGGGCTGGGCCTGGGCGCGGTCGGCGGCTTCGTCGGCAGCCTGCTCAGGGAACGGAGCGCTCTGACGGCCGCCCGCGACGCGGCGGGCGAAGGAAGCGAGGATCAGCCTTCATGGGGCGTCGGCTCGTACCGCTCACGCTGGACAACCTCCAGGATCTTCCCAAGCGCTGTCGCTCGTGCGTCTTCTGGGAGTTGGACCCCGTCAGCGGTGAGGCAGCGGTAAAAGCGGGCACGCCCGCCCTGGAGAAGGAGGCGTGGATCTCGGCCGTCCTGCTGGACTGGGGATCATGCGGCCGGGTGGTCTACGTCGACGACGTACCGGTGGGCTTCGTGCTCTACGCCCCGCCGGCCTACGTCCCCCGTTCCACGGCGTTCCCCACGAGTCCCGTCTCACCGGACGCGGTGCAGCTGATGACCGGGTTCATCATGCCGGGCTACCAGGGACAGGGGCTGGGCAGGGTGATGGTCCAGACGGTCGCCAAGGATCTTCTGCGGCGGGGCTTCAAGGCCATCGAGGCCTTCGGCGACGCCCGTTGGAAGGAGCCGGCGTGCCTCCTGCCAGCCGACCATCTGCTGGCGGTGGGCTTCAAGACGGTACGGCAGCATCCCGTGCATCCGCGGCTGCGGCTGGAGCTGCGTACGACGCTCTCCTGGAAGGAAGACGTGGAGATGGCGCTCGACCGGCTGCTGGGAGCCGTACAGAAGGAACCGGCGCTTCGGCCGCTCTAAAGCGAAGGGGCCAACCCGCGGGGGTTGGCCCCTTCGTGTTTCACGTGAAACATCAGCCGTCGGCGTGACGGCCCCGCCGACTACTCGGCGATGAAGTCCTCGAGGTCGCGGACGATCGCGGCCTTCGGCTTCGCGCCGACGATGGTCTTGGCGACCTCGCCGTTCTGGTAGACGTTCAGCGTCGGGATGGACATGACGCCGTACTTGGCGGCCGTACCCGGGTTCTCGTCGATGTTGAGCTTGACGACCTCGATCTTGTCGCCGTACTCGGCGGCGATCGCCTCCAGCGACGGCGCGATCTGGCGGCACGGACCGCACCAGGCGGCCCAGAAGTCCACCAGGACGGGCTTGTCGCTCTTGAGGACGTCCTGCTCGAAGGAGTCGTCGGTCACGTTCTTCAGGGTGCCGGCCACGGCGGGCTCCTTAACTGGTTGGTGCGAGGGGCGGATGGGGGTCAGACAGCGGTCTTCTCGGGCTCGGCCTTCTCCTCGTCCGCGAGGGCGGCGAGGAAGCGCTCCGCGTCGAGGGCGGCGGAGCAACCGGTGCCGGCCGCGGTGATCGCCTGGCGGTAGGTGTGGTCGACCACGTCACCGGCGGCGAAGACACCGGTGATGTTGGTGCGGGTCGAGGGGGAGGCGACCTTGAGGTAGCCCTCCTCGTCGAGGTCGAGCTGGCCCTTGAAGAGCTCGGTGCGCGGGTCGTGGCCGATCGCGATGAACAGGCCGGTGACCGCCAGGTCGGACAGCTCGCCCGTCTTGACGTTGCGCAGCTTCAGACCGGCGAGCTTCGGGTCACCCTGGATCTCAGCGACCTCGCTGTCCCACACGAACTTGATCTTCGGGTCGGCGAAGGCGCGCTCCTGCATCGCCTTGGAGGCGCGCAGGGTGTCCCGCCGGTGCACGATCGTCACCGACTTGGCGAAGCGCGAGAGGAAGGTGGCCTCCTCCATCGCGGTGTCGCCGCCGCCGATCACGGCGATGTCCTGGTCCTTGAAGAAGAAGCCGTCACAGGTGGCACACCAGGAGACGCCGCGTCCGGAGAGGGCGTCCTCGTTCGGCAGACCGAGCTTGCGGTGCTGCGAGCCGGTGGTGACGATGACGGCCTTCGCCTTGTGCACGGTGCCGGAGGTGTCCGTGACGGTCTTGATCTCACCGGTGAGGTCGACGGAGACGACGTCGTCGGGCACCAGCTCGGCGCCGAAGCGCTCGGCCTGGGCGCGCATGTTGTCCATGAGCTCGGGTCCCATGATGCCGTCCCGGAAGCCGGGGAAGTTCTCCACCTCGGTGGTGTTCATGAGCGCGCCACCGGCGGTGACGGCGCCCTCGAACACCAGCGGCTTCAGCGACGCGCGCGCGGTGTAGAGCGCCGCCGTGTAGCCGGCGGGCCCGGAGCCGATGATGATCACGTTACGGACGTCGCTCACGGCTTGATTCCTCGTCTCTGGACTGCGTCGTCGGACCGGTGGGAGCCAGGTTCTGAGCTCTCACCCCACCCAACGGATCCTAAGGGGCGCGCATTCCCGCTGTGTCCGGGCACACGGATGCGAGGCACCGTACGGGATACCACGCGAGAGACGGACCACGCCTCGGTGTGACGGCTTTCCGCGGTGCGGCTCGTCGGGGGGCCGCTCAGGGCTTGCTGTAGGACTGCCTGAGCAGAACCGCCGCCTTGGCGGAAGGGTGCGTCACACAGGCCGCGTCGACGATGTACGCGTTCACCTTGGCGGTGTCGGAGGCGTCGGAGAACAGCACGAGCAGGGCGTCGGATCCCTTGTAGGTGCCCTCCGTGGACGCGAGGGCCGGGTCCGTGCGGCCGATGGCCTTCTGCACGCAGCCGGGAACCGAGGGCTCCTTGCTCATCTTCGGGGAGATGAGGGTGGGGTCTCCCAGCGCGCCGACATTGCTGTGCGGAGCTTCGGAGCCGCGTCCGGTCGCCTGGCCTCCGGTGAGAAGAGCAGCGACCTGATCCTTCACCTGCTTCCCGGAGAAGGTGTCCGTCGCCGTCGTGTGCCGACCGTTGGCCTCCGTGTCGGAGGGCTTGCCGTCGTCGAGCGTGGCGACGAGCACGGAGCCCAGTCCGAGGGCGGCGACAGCGAAGACGGTGCCGAGGACGGCGACCCTGCGGCGCCCGCCGCGCTTGCGGTTCTTGCGGCCCGGTCCGGTTGTCGAGGGGCGGGCGTGTCCGGAGGGGCGGTCTGCGGCGGTCGATGTTTCACGTGAAACATGCGCGTCGTCACCGCCGTCCGTGGAACGGGAGGCGCCGACGAGGGCCGGAGCGTCCGACTCCTCTGGTGCCGTCGCGTTCAACAGGGCCTCTGCCGCGAGGGCGGCGTCGATGCGGTGGGCGACGTCGTCGGGCATGCGCGGGGGGCCGGGCAGGGTGCCGAGCAGTCCGCGGATCTCCTCCAGGGAGGAGTACACGTCCGCGCAGAGCTCGCACTCGTCCAGGTGCCGTCGTACATCGGCGGTGCGGGACGGCGGGAGCAGTCCCTCGGTGAGGTCGGAGATCTCCGCGACGTCCGGGTGCCCGGCCATGTCCGTCGTGGATGTCACGCTCGCCCACCTCCGCCCTTCATAGCAGCTGAATCGCCTGGTCCTGGATCGCGTGGGCCGTCAGTCGGCGGCCCCGCTGCCGGTGGGACGGATGTCCCCGGGGTCCGGTTCCGCCCGTCACCCTCTTCTTTTCCGCCGGCGGCGCTTTCCGGGCGGAGATGGGTGAGGAGCGGCAGGAGTCTCGCTCTGCCGCGGGCGCAGCGGCTCTTGACGGTGCCCGTCGGGACGTCGAGCAGCCGGGCGGCCTCGGCGACGGGATAGCCCTGCATGTCCACCAGGACGAGGGCGGCGCGCTGGTCGGGCGGAAGGGTGCCGAGCGCTTCCAGCAGCTGCCGGTGCAGGTCGTTGCGCTCGGCCGGCGCCGACGCCTCCTCGTGCGGCTCCAGCAACTGCTCCAGCCGCTCGGTGTCGTCGACGGGGGAGGTCTTGCGGGAGGCGGCCTTGCGGGCGCGGTCGAGACAGGCGTTCACCGTGATCCGGTGCAGCCACGTCGTGACGGCCGACTGCCCGCGGAAGGTGTGCGCGGCCCGGTAGGCGGAGACCAGGGCGTCCTGAACGGCGTCGGCGGCCTCCTCCCGATCGCCGAGCGTGCGCAGGGCCACGGCCCACAACCGGTCCCGGTGCCGTCGCACCACTTCGCCGAAGGCGTCGGGATCGCCCGCTACATGGCGGGCGAGGAGGTCCTGATCGCTTGCGTCGCCGTATGCCGGTTCATCTGCCATCTGACCCCCTCCCCTTGGACGAAGTGCTCAGCCGGTGAACTTCACGTCGGTGATGCCCTGCTTGTAGCCGGCGCTGCTGTAGTCGTCCTGGGGTGCCTTGGGCACGTCCGTGATCCACAGCAGCACGTACTCCGTCTTCACCTTCTTCGTCGACTTCACCGTGAGAGAGGTGCCGCTCGTGGTCGCGGTTCCGATTTCCGTCATCCCGTCGACGGACGACGAGGGGGACAGCGAGTCCGTGGCGTACAGATGGATCGTCGTGTGGTCGCCGGCGTACCGGAGCCCTATCGACGCGGCCGACACCGTCTGGGCGGAACCGAGGTCGTAGACGATGCCCACGCCCGGCTTGTAGGGCGCCAGTTTGGGGCCGGCGTTGTAGCTCTTGGTCCGCCAGTACGTGGAACTGTCTCCGTCGTACGTGTTCCTCACGTCCTCGGGAGCCTGCGCGGAACCCTCGGCGACGTACTCCTGCGCGCTTTGCACGGCGAGGTTCCTGACCGGCTTGGTCTTGTCGCCGTTCTTGTCGTTGCCGTCCGTCGTCTGGGTCTTGTTGGTGTCGTCCCTCTTGTTGCCGTTGTCCATGAGGGCATCGGCGAGTTGCCAGCTGCCCAGGCCGAGAGCGGCGATGAGGAGCGCGGAGACGGCCCACTTGAGGGCCTTGCCGGTGCGGCTCTGCAGGGGGGCCGGCGGTGGTGGGACGGGCTGGGTGACGCCGGGGTGGGGCGCGGGACGGCCGTAGGAGCCCTGCTGGTACGTCGTGCCCTGGTACTCGGGCGGCGCGGTGAACGCCGGCTCCGGCGGGCGGATGCGGGGCATCTCCCCGACCGCCTTCACCAGCTCCTCCGGCGTGGTGCACGGCGACTCGTGACGGGAGGCCGTGGCACCGTCGTTGGCGAGCGCGCGCATGCTCAGCTCGGACAGACCCCGGTGGACGCCCGCCCGCACCTGGTCCGGCGGGATCAGCCCGACGTCCTTGGGCAGCCCGGACAGACCGTAGGCGTCGTTCTCGTAGGGCCAGCGCTGGGTGAGCGCCGCGTACAGCAGCGCGCCGACGGCCTCGGTGTCGGCCCGCTGAGGGGTGTCGGAACTGATGCCCCGCAGCGCGGCGTTCACGGCCAGGCCGCGGATGCGCCACTGGCCGCTGGAGGTCCGGAGCACGGCGTTGGGGTTCAGGCGCAGATGGGCGAGGCCCTCGCGGTGGGCGGCGGCCATGGCGGAGGCGATCTGGCTGACCATCTGGTAGGCGTCGTGCGGTTCCAGCGGGCCGGTGGCGAGCAGCGTGGTCAGTTCCACCGCGTCGGGCAGCCATTCGTGGACGACGTAGACGAGGTCGTTCTCCTCCACGGCGTCCAGCACCTGGACGAAGCGGGGATCACCGAGGAGCGCGGACGACCGGGCGGCCGCCAGCACGGAACGCGCCCGCGCGTGATCCGCCGGCAGGATGTGCACGCCGACGGCGCGGCGCAGTTTCTCGTCCACGGCACGCCAACTGCTGAATCCGTCCAGTCGGGTGACGCACTCCTCCAGCCTGTACCGTCTGGCGAGCTTGTGACCGCTGTGCAGTTCCGGCGGTGAGGCCTTCCCGGGACCCTCGGTCCCACCACTCCCCTGTGCCTCGTCGATGTCCGTGTCCCGCTCCCGGTTCTGGGCCACCCCGTCGGCCGTGGACTGGTCCGCCACTGCGGTCAGCGGCTTGTCACCGCTGTTGTCTGCCACGTCGACGGCAGCCGTGCTCCGTTCCGCCACCGTCGTTCCTGCCTCCCCATCCATTGCGCGCCGACCGACTTCCGTGCGCGCCGTCCGACGCCGAAACCAATTGTGCCCACAGTCCGCCTCTATGCACGACACGCGGTGGCGGACGATGGTTGTGCGCGTACCCCCGCCTCAGCGCCCCAGACGCCCGCGCACCATGCCGACCAGTGAGTTCAGTTCCTCGATGCGCATCTTGCGTGCGGCGACGAAGAAGATCCCGAGCAGTACCGCCCCGCCGACCAGCAGCGCGGCGAACGAGCCGACGACACCCTGGCCGAGCGTGTGGCCGATCTCGTAGCAGGCCGCGCCGCTGAGCGCCGCCGCCGGCACGGAGGCGATGCAGAGCCTGGCGTACGTCCGCATCACCCGGTTGCCGTCCAGGTCGCCGCCGAGGCGCTTGCGCAGCCGGTTCCAGGCGACGCCGACGCCGATGGCGTAGGCGAGGCCGTACGAGGCGGCCATGCCGGCCACCGCCCAGCGGGACGGCAGCACGAGGTAACACAGCGCAGAGGCGCCCGCGTTGACGCCGGCGACGATGACGGTGTTGTAGAAGGGCGTCCGTGTGTCCTCGTAGGCGTAGAACGCGCGCAGGACGACGTACTGCACCGAGTACGGGATCAGGCCGAGGCCGAAGGCCATCAGCATGTACCCCATGTTGGTGGCCTCGCTGGTGCCCGAGGAGCCGAAGATGAGCGTGCACATCGGGATGCCGAGGGCGAGGAAGCCGAAGGCGATCGGCACGATGGCGACGGCCGTGGTGCGCAGGCCCTGCGAGATGTCGTCGCGGACGGCGCCCGTGTCGTCCTCGGCCGCCGAGCGCGAGATGCGCGGCAGCAGCGCGGCCATGAGGGAGACGGTGATGATGGCCTGCGGCAGACCCCAGATCAGCTGGGCGTTGGCGTAGGCGGCGAAGCCGGTGCCGTCGACGGGCGAGTGCTTGCCCGCGGCGGTGGACAGCTGCGAGACGACGATCGCGCCGGCCTGGTTGGCGAGGACGAACAGGACGGTCCACTTGGCGAGCGTCACCGCCTTGCCGAGGCCGTGGCCCCGCCAGTCGAACCGCAGCCGCAGCCGGAACCCGGTCTCGCGCAGGTAGGGGATCATCGCGAGCGCCTGGACGACGAGGCCCAGCAGCACGCCGATGCCGAGCAGGCGCTGGCCCTCCGGCGGGATGTTGGTGACCTTCATGCCGGAGTCGGCCGCGGAGCCGTACACCCAGATGAACATGCCGAGGGTCACGATGATGACGATGTTGTTCAGCACCGGCGTCCACATCATCGCGCCGAACTTGCCCCGGGCGTTGAGGACCTGGCCCATCACCACGTGGACGCCCATGAAGAAGATGGACGGCAGGAAGTAGCGGACGAAGGTGATGCCGACCTCGTTGGCCGCCGGGTCGCTCGCCACCGAGTCGGACAGCAGGCGGATCAGCAGTGGCGCGGCGAGGACGGCGAGCGCGGTGAGCGCGCCGAGCGCCACCATGACCAGGGTCAGCAGCCGGTTGGCGTAGGCCTCGCCGCCGTCCTCGTCCTCCTTCATCGCGCGCACGAGCTGCGGCACGAACACGGAGTTGAGACCGCCGCCGACCGTCAGGATGTAGATCATCGTCGGCAGCTGGTAGGCCACCTGGAAGGTGTCGCCGAGCAGGCCGACGCCCAGCGCGGAGACGATCAGCGCGGAGCGGACGAAGCCGGTGAGGCGGGAGACCATCGTGCCCGCGGCCATGACGGCGCTGGACTTCAGCAGGCCGCCCGCCCGGCCGCCCTTCTTCGCGGCGGGAGCCGGTGCCGGGGCGGGCGCGGGAGGCGGCGCCGCGGCGGGCGTGGTGCCGAGGTTCATGGTCTGGTCGTCGGCGGGCATCGGGGCGCCCGCGGGGTTCGGGACCGACGCGGGGTGGGGGCCGCTCTGCTGCTGGTCGCGGAAGAGGTGCGCGAAGGCGTCGTGTTCCCGGGGCTCCTCGCCGGCCTGGGTCACCAGGTCGTCGACGCCCACGAACTGGGTGGTGCGGGGGTCGCTGCCGTGCGGCAGGTACTGGGTGGCGCTGTCCGGTTCGGGCGCCGGGGTCTGCGCCCACACACGCGGGTCGGGGGCGTACGGCGACTGCTGCGGCCGGCCGTACAACGGCTGCTGCGGCTGGTACGTGCCCGGGGGCGGCGGAGGGTGCGCGGCGCGGTCGTAGAGCGCCTCGGCGACCGGGTCCTGCGCGGCGAGGTCCTGCGCACGGTAGGGGTCCTGGTCATAGGCGTCCTGGAGGTACATGTCCGCCGGCGACTGCGGCGGCACCTGGCCCTGCTCGGGCGGCGGGCCCTCGGGGTGCCCCGAGCCCGCGGCCCGGCCGCGGTCACCGTCGTACGGCGCGTTCATGGTTACCCCACCTCATCGTCCCGGGCCCACCGGCCACGACATCCTCAACGGTCCACTCTCTCACCCGTGCCGGACGGGTCGGCGCTTTCCGCTGCGGTGTCCGCCGTCGGGTCACTCGCCTGCACCGGGTCGTCTGCCCGGACGTCGGTGCCGGACTCCTCCGTGAGACGGTCCTGCGGGCCTTCGGGGTTCTCCGGGCCGTCGGCGGCCTCACCGGCGCCCTCGGGGCCGTTCCCCTCGGCCGCCCGGGCGGCCGCGCGCTTGCGCTGCGTGTACATCCGGAAGCCGGCGAGGACGAGCAGGAGGAAACCGCCGCCGATGACCAGCATGACGGTGGCCGTGAACTCGGTGACCTTCACGTCGAAGCTGACGGGGGCGCCGTAGGCCTGGCCGTCCTCGGTGTACAGCTGGGCGACCACCGTCGCCTGGCCGTTCGCCTTGGCGGACGTGGTGAACTTCACCGTCTGGCTGTGCCCGCCGGAGACGGCGACGGGCTGTTCGTAGTACGCCTTGCCGCCGATCTGGAGGCGGGTCGGGCTCATCGAGGTGAGGCGCAGCACGAGGTGGTCGACGCCCTGCACCAGGTTGTTCTGGACGGTGACGGGGATGGTGGCGCTGCGCCCGGACAGCTTGGTGTCCGACTTGTCGATCAGCCGGACCTGACTGGTCAGGTCGTCGAGGTGGGACGCCACACTGCTGCGGAAGCCGTCCGCGTCCGCCGCGCGCCCGCGCCACGAGGTGGCCATCTCACGGTTCATCGCCCGCCCGAAGGGGGTCACCACGCGGGACTCGTCGGTCAGGATCACCCGGAAGTTGTCGAGCTTGTCCTGCGTGGCCGCGATCTGCTCGAAGGCCGTGCGCGGCAGCTCCTGCCTGCGCAGCGCGGCCGGGTAGGCGGAGGCGGACGGCACCTTCGTCGTGGCACCCGGGTCCGGCTTGGCCGCGGCGGCCGAGGACAGCTTCTGCGTGTCGGACCACGTGCCGCCCTGAAGGGCGGTCAGCGCCGCCGCCATCGCCTGGGCCTGACGCACGCTCGGCATGCGCTGCGGGGCGACGACGATGCTGCGCTCCTTGTCTGTCTGGAGGGTGAGCGCCAGGCTCTGGGCGAGGAACCGCTGGACCGCCAGGGTGGCGGAGGAAGCCTTCGTCAGGTCGCCCTGGAACGCCGTGGACAGCCGTGCGTCGGTGACCACCGCCGTGGTGCCGCCGCCGATCGGGCGGGCCGCGGAGGGCGTGTACGGCAGGCCGCCGGTCTCCTGAAGGCTGTCACTGCGCGCGATCACCGTGTCGGCACCGGCGGAGGTGGCGACCTTCACGATCGACGGGTCGACGGCGCCGTCCACGGGCCAGGCGAAGTCGGTGCTCGGCGTCACGTGCAGCACGGTCTTGACCGTGGTCGCGGCGACGGCGGTGGCCTCGTTGAGGTGGTTCAGCGAGCCGGTGACGCTCGTGCCGTTGTGGGCGAGCGAGGCGAGGTCGGGGTCGGCGAAGGGCAGGGCGACGACCTCCTTGCCGTCCACCGCCTTCTGCAGCTCGGCGAGCCACTGCTTGGCGACCGCCTGGTGCGTGCCGGCCACCGGGGTGCCGCCGTCGGTCTGCACCTTGTAGGAACGGGTCATCGCGTCGACGGAGGCCAGCAGGTCGGGGTCGACGACCCAGGTGACGTCGAGGTTCTCGCCCAGCGTCAGCATCTCGTCCAGACGGCCGCCCGGCGCGATCTCCTTGGCGAGGTCGTCGTTGAGGAAGACCGGCGTCTGCTGTTCGTTCGAACCCGTCTCCGCCGTCATGTGGACGGTGGAGATCAGCGGCCACAGGAACGTCGTCTTCGTCTTGGTGCCGGCCTCGTCGGGCTGCCAGGGCAGGAAGGTCCGCTGGACGCCGAGCGTCTGGCTCCAGGGCTGTGCGGCGGTCTCGCCGGCCAGGGTGACGGCGAGCGGGTAGACGCCGTCGTCGCCGAGGTCCAGCTTGTCCACCGGCACCGAGATGCTGAAGTGCTCGGCGACCCCGGGGGTGAGCTTGGAGAACTCCTCCACGTACTTGCCGCCGACCTCCGAGCCCGTCGCCGCCTGGACGTCGGTGCTGTCGGCGGCGGCGTCCTCGACGGACGAGCGGGTGGTGAGCCGCTGGCCCACGCGCAGGCCCACATGGGCGTCGGTGACCGTCTGCTTGCCGTTGTTGGTGACCGTGCCGCTCACGGTCACGGTGTCCCCGTCGGTCGGGGCGCTCGGGGTGAGCGTGTCGACGGCGACGGAGACCGAGCCGGCACCGGAGGCCTCCGGAGTGGACGCCTCGGCCGCCGGGGCGGGCAGCTGCAGCACGCCGGCCAGCAGGGGCGCCCCGGCGAGCAGTGCGCCGGTGCGCCGCAGCCAGCGGCGGGCAGGTGAGGAACTCATCCCCTGGATGTCTGCCGCCTCGGCCACGCGCTCGCCCGTCCCTCGTCGTCGTCAGTGGTCGTCGCAATGTGCGTCCACGCATGGTAACGATGCGCGCTGAGGGGAAGTGCCGCGGTCCGCTCCACAAGATCGTGGGACCCGGCCGCAGCATCCCCTATGTGCACGTATAAAGAGGAGCGCCTCCGTACGTCACAAGGGCAGCCCTTGCGCGTGTATCGGCGGAACTGTCCGTGCACGTTTAATGGAGGCACCCGCGGCGGCCCGGGCCACGTACCCTCTTCTGTTGTGCCGAACGCCAACGAAGAAGCCCCCAGCGCCGTGAACCAGGAGCGCCCCGCGATGAGTGAACAGCTGCGGGTCGCCCCTGTCGCCGACGATCTAGCCCGCCGCTTCCAGGCGGCCGGGTTCTCCCTCGCCCTGGTCGGCGGCTCGGTCCGGGACGCGCTGCTGGGCCGGCTCGGCAACGACCTCGACTTCACCACCGACGCCCGCCCCGAGGACATCCTCAAGATCATCCGGCCGTGGGCGGACGCCGTGTGGGAGGTCGGCATCGCCTTCGGCACGGTCGGGGCGCAGAAGGACGGCTACCAGATCGAGGTGACCACCTACCGGTCGGAGGCCTACGACCGCACCTCGCGCAAGCCGGAGGTCTCGTACGGCGACACCATCGACGAGGACCTCGTACGCCGGGACTTCACCGTCAACGCGATGGCTCTCGCGCTCCCGGAGAAGAAGTTCATCGACCCGCACGGCGGGCTCGACGACCTCGCGGCGCGGGTGCTGCGCACACCGGGCACTCCCGAGGCCTCCTTCTCGGACGATCCGCTGCGGATGATGCGGGCCGCCCGCTTCGCCGCGCAGCTCGACTTCGAGGTGGCCCCCGAGGTCGTGGCGGCCATGAAGGAGATGGCCGGGCGCCTGGAGATCGTCTCGGCCGAGCGCGTACGGGACGAGCTGAACAAGCTGATCCTGTCCGCGCACCCGCGCAAGGGCCTGACGCTGCTCGTCGACACGGGGCTGGCCGACCTCGTCCTGCCCGAGCTGCCGGCCCTGCGCCTGGAGAGCGACGAGCACCACCGTCACAAGGACGTCTACGACCACACCCTGATCGTGCTGGAGCAGGCGATCGCGCTGGAGGAGAACGGCCCCGACCTGACCCTCCGCCTCGCCGCACTCCTGCACGACATCGGCAAGCCGCGCACGCGCCGGTTCGAACAGGACGGCCGGGTCTCCTTCCACCACCACGAGGTGGTCGGCGCGAAGATGACCAAGAAGCGCATGACGGCGCTCAAGTACTCCAACGAACTGGTGAAGGACGTCTCACGTCTGGTCGAACTCCACCTGCGCTTCCACGGATACGGCACCGGTGAGTGGACGGATTCCGCGGTCCGCCGCTACGTCCGCGACGCCGGACCGCTCCTCGACCGTCTGCACAAGCTGACCCGCTCGGACTGCACCACCCGCAACAAGCGCAAGGCGGCGGCGCTCTCCCGCGCGTACGACGGCCTGGAGGAGCGCATCGCCCAGCTTCAGGAGCAGGAGGAGCTGGACGCTATCCGTCCCGACCTCGACGGCAACCAGATCATGGAGATCCTCGGCGTCGGTCCCGGCCCCGTCATTGGCCGCGCCTACCAGCACATGCTGGAGCTGCGCCTGGAGAACGGTCCGATGGAGCACGATGCTGCGGTGGCCGCTCTCAAGGAGTGGTGGGCCCAGCAGGGCTGACTGTGAAACGAGGTCATGTTTCACGTGAAACATGACCTCGGGAACGACGGAGGGGCGGTGTTTCACGTGAAACACCGCCCCTCTCGCGTCGGACTTACTTGTAGTCCTTCAGGCAGAGCAGGAAGTCGGAGCCGTCACCGGACTCGGTGTAGATGTACTGGAAGTCCTTGGCCTGCGCCTCGCACTTCGTCTGGGCGACCGAGTCGGTGAAGGTGCCCTCGATCTTGGCCAGCACCGTGTACTGGGCCTTGGCCGAGCTGCAGTCCACGACCTCGAGGTCCGGGTCGCTGTCATTGGTGCTGCCGCGGTGCATGCAGTCACCGACCTTCGCCGTGTTGGCGTCGTCCCGGCTGGCTATCCAGCCGCCGATGGCGATTCCCGCCGCCGCCACGACGATGACGATGTTCTTGATCGTCTTGAAGCTGAGCTTGCGCTTGGGCTGCGGGGGAACCGGCGCGTACGGAGCGGCGCCCTGCTGGGGGAACCCGGGCTGACCCGGCTGCTGCGGGTAGCCACCCTGGGGCGGGTACGGCGCCTGCCCCTGCTGGGGCGGGTAGGGCGCCTGGCCCTGAGGCTGGCCGTAGGGCTGCTGGCCCTGCGCGAACGGGTTCTGGCCCTGGGAAGGCGGAGTAGACACTTAGAGGTCCCCCTAAAAGCAGAGTTCGTGGCGCATAAAGCGCGAGTAAGACGCACGTAAGCTACCGGTCCCCACTGACAACTCCGTACTCCAGGACCACTCTGTGGCTTTGATGTGACACTTATCGGCGCTCAAAGCGGGCCATAGCGGCAGCAACCGCCCCGTAGATGACGGCGACTGTGACAACCAGGAACGCCGAACGACCGTCAGGGGGCAGGATCAGGGCGGCGGTTCCCGCCGCGCCGACGAAGGCGACGTTGAACAGCACGTCGTAGACCGAGAAGATCCGGCCACGGAAGCCGTCGTCGACCGAGGACTGCACGATGGTGTCGGTGGCGATCTTGGCCCCCTGGGTGGTCAGTCCCAGGACGAACGCCGCGACCAGCATGGGAGTCCGGGCGAACGGCAGCCCGAGGGCAGGCTCCAGCACGGCGGCGGTCGCCGCGCACACGACGATCCACCAGCCGGGCCCGAGCCGTGCCGTGGCCGCGGGCGTCACGACCGCCGCGACGAAGAACCCGGCGCCTGAGATTCCCAACGCCAGTCCCAGCAGGGCGAGTCCGTCGTCCGTGTTCGACGTGAAGCTGTAGCGGCAGAGCATCAGCAGCATGACCAGCAGGGCGCCGTAGCAGAACCGCATCAGCGTCATGGTGACCAGAGCCCAGGCGGCCTCCCGGCGGGGCGGCGCGGCCAGGTGACGTACACCCGCCACCAGCTCCCGCGCGGTGCCGGTGACAGCCGTCGCCAGCCCGGGCTGGACCTGCGCGCGTTCCGGTCCCAGCAGGTGCGGAGCCATGCGCAGCGAGGCGAGCGCACCGCACAGGTACAGCAGGGCCCCCAGCAGGACCACGGCGGCGTCGGAGTCCGCGACCACCAGCCGGACGGCGAAGGCGAGCCCGCCGCCGGCGGTCGCGGCGAGCGTTCCCGCCGTCGGGGAGAGGGAGTTGGCCATCACCAGCCGCTCGTCGTCGACGACGCGGGGCAGCGCCGCGGACAGGCCGGACAGGACGAAGCGGTTGACGGCCGTCACGCACAGGGCGGAGACGTAGAACAGCCAGTCCGGGGCGTGCCCGAGTATCAGCAGGGCCGTCACGGAGGCCATCAGCGCGCGCAGCAGATTGCCGTGGAGGAAGACCTGGCGGCGGCGCCAGCGGTCGAGCAGGACGCCGGCGAAGGGGCCGACGAAGGAGTACGGCAGCAGCAGGACCGCCATCGCGGAGGCGATCGCGGCGGCCGAGGTCTGCTTCTCCGGGGAGAAGACCACGTAGGCGGCGAGCGCGACCTGGTAGACGCCGTCGGCGCCCTGGGAGAGCAGTCGTACGGCGAGCAGGCGCCGGAAGTTCCCGAACCGCAGGAGGGTGCGCAGGTCACGGACGACGGCCATGGGGCACAGCCTCACATACGGGGAGGGTCCCCGGGTCATGGACCCGGGGACCCTCGACGCCCTGGCAGGAGCTGTTGAGCGGGGTGTCGGACTAGCGCTCGACCTCGCCGCGGATGAACTTCTCGACGTTCTCGCGGGCCTGGTCGTCGAAGTACTGGACCGGCGGGGACTTCATGAAGTACGAGGACGCGGAGAGGATCGGGCCGCCGATGCCGCGGTCCTTGGCGATCTTCGCGGCGCGCAGGGCGTCGATGATGATGCCGGCGGAGTTCGGGGAGTCCCAGACCTCGAGCTTGTACTCGAGGTTCAGCGGCACCTCGCCGAAGGCGCGGCCTTCGAGGCGGACGTAGGCCCACTTGCGGTCGTCCAGCCAGGCCACGTAGTCGGACGGGCCGATGTGGACGTTCTTCGCGCCGAGGTCGCGGTCCGGGATCTGGGAGGTGACGGCCTGCGTCTTGGAGATCTTCTTGGACTCCAGGCGCTCACGCTCGAGCATGTTCTTGAAGTCCATGTTGCCGCCGACGTTCAGCTGCATGGTGCGCTCCAGGCGCACGCCGCGGTCCTCGAACAGCTTCGCCATGACGCGGTGCGTGATGGTGGCGCCGACCTGCGACTTGATGTCGTCACCGACGATCGGCACACCCGCCTCGGTGAACTTGTCGGCCCACTCCTTGGTGCCGGCGATGAAGACCGGAAGGGCGTTGACGAAGGCGACCTTGGCGTCGATGGCGCACTGGGCGTAGAACTTCGCCGCGTCCTCGGAACCCACCGGCAGGTAGCAGACGAGTACGTCGACCTGCTTGTCCTTGAGGACCTGGACGACGTCGACCGGCGCCTCGGCGGACTCCTCGATGGTCTCGCGGTAGTACTTGCCCAGACCGTCGAGGGTGTGGCCGCGCTGGACCGTCACGCCGGTGTGCGGCACGTCGCAGATCTTGATGGTGTTGTTCTCCGAGGCGCCGATCGCGTCCGCGAGGTCGAGGCCGACCTTCTTGGCGTCGACGTCGAACGCGGCGACGAACTCGACGTCACCGACGTGGTAGTCACCGAACTGCACGTGCATCAGGCCGGGGACCTTCGACGCCGGGTCGGCGTCCTTGTAGTACTCGACTCCCTGCACCAGCGACGCGGCGCAGTTGCCCACGCCGACGATGGCTACGCGAACCGAACCCATTCCGGTTGCTCCCTGTGTGTACGAGTGACGCCCGAGTGGGCCGTCACGTGGCGGTGTCGCCGGGCGTATCCGTCCCGGGGGTGTCCCCGGGACGGGGCAGGCCGCCCGTCGATCCATTGGTGGTGTCCTGCTGAGCGGACCCCCCGGACGCGGAACCCTTCAGGTCCCGCCCGGCCCGCTCGCTCTCGATGAGCTCGTTCAGCCAGCGCACTTCGCGCTCCACGGACTCCATCCCGTGGCGCTGGAGCTCAAGCGTGTAGTCGTCGAGGCGCTCCCGCGTGCGCGCCAGCGAGGCGCGCATCTTCTCCAGCCGCTCCTCCAGCCGGCTGCGTCGGCCTTCCAGCACGCGCATGCGCACGTCCCGGGACGTCTGCCCGAAGAACGCGAACCGGGCGGCGAAGTGCTCGTCCTCGTACGCGTCGGGGCCGGTCTGCGAGAGCAGGTCCTCGAAGTGCTCCTTGCCCTCCGCCGTCAACCGGTAGACGATCTTGGCGCGACGCCCTGCGAGTGGAGCGGCGAGGGCGTCCTCGTGGGTGTTCCCCGACTCCTCGATCAACCAGCCGTTGGCGACCAGCGTCTTGAGGCAGGGGTAGAGCGTCCCGTAGCTGAAGGCCCGGAAGACGCCCAGTGACGTATTGAGTCGTTTGCGCAGCTCATAGCCGTGCATCGGGGACTCGCGGAGCAGGCCGAGTACGGCGAATTCGAGGATCCCGGAGCGTCGGCTCATCCTCTCGCCTCCTCGTCTTTATCTCGCGCTGATGTATCGACTCGATACATCACGACGATAGAACGGCCTTCCGGTTGCGACAAGTGGGGAGACGGTGAACGGGATCACATCACTTATTCATCCGAGGCAAGTTGCCTGATTTGGGGTGAACTTCTGGGCTCGGTGGGTTTTGACGGTGCGTAGTCTGTGCGGCATGCACACCACCGGGAACCGAGTGACGCAAGGGGGCGTCATCGTCCTCGGTGCAGTACGGGTGAATGCGCAACCGATCGCATCCGTACATCGGGGGGACCGGAAACCAGCCGCCGTTTCCAGGCGCGCAAGGGTGCGCCTGCCCGAGGAGTAGTCGTTCGATGAGCGAGCACCGTCGCAAACCGCCGCAGCCGCAGGGAGGCGGACGTGCCGCGGCCCGACGCGGCCAGTCCGGCTCGTCCTCCGGCCGCCGTGCGGCACCGCGAGGCGCCACCGAGTCTCCTTCCGACGCGTACGGGTCGGGTTCTCACGGGTCGGGAGGCGAGGAGCGGCCGTACGGCGGCCGCGCGGAAGCCCGGCGCGCGGCACAGAGAAGTGGGGGCGGTCGCCGCAGAGCGGCCGAACCCGGCCGGGGCGGCCGGCGCGGCGCGCCCGGCGGGCCGAACGGGCCCGGCCGGGGCCGGGGACGCGCGGTCGACCCCGGAAAGAAGCGGCTGATCGACTATCCCCGTGCCGGCAAGTACGGCGCGGCGCGCTGGGTGCCGTCGTGGAAGCTGGTGACCGGTCTCTTCATCGGCTTCTTCGGCAGCCTGGTGGCGGTCGCGGGCATTGCCTACGCGATGGTGGGCGTCCCGGACCTCGCCAAGACCGCCACGGCCCAGAACAACGTCTTCTACTGGGCCGACGGCAGCGAGATGGTCGCCACGGGTGGCGAGACGAACCGTCAGATCGTCAACCTCTCGCAGATCCCCAAGGAGATGCAGTACGCGGTCATCTCCCAGGAGAACAAGACCTTCTACACCGACAGCGGCATCGACCCCAAGGGCATCGCCCGCGCCGTGTTCAACATGGCCCGGGGCGGTGAGACCCAGGGTGGCTCCACCATCACCCAGCAGTACGTGAAGAACGCGATGCTCGACGACCAGTCGCAGACGATCTCCCGCAAGTTCAAGGAGATCTTCGTCTCGATCAAGGTCGGCACCACGGTCTCCAAGGACGAGATCATGGCCGGGTACCTGAACTCCGCGTACTACGGCCGCGGCGCCTACGGCATCCAGGCCGCGGCCCGGGCGTACTTCAACAAGGACGCCGTCGACCTGAACCCGGGCGAGTGCGCCTTCCTGGCGGCGATGCTCAAGGGCGCGACGTACTACGACCCGGCGGGCGCGACGTCCCTCGACCCGGCCGCCACTCCCCAGGCCAACCAGCGGCGGGCCCTGGCGCAGATGCAGGACACCCTCAACAAGATGGTCGAGTACGGCCACCTGAGCGCCACGGAACGGGCCAAGTACACCAAGCTCCCCGCCTGGCAGAACCCGCGCGCCAACAACAAGCTGAGCGGCCAGATCGGCTACCTCGTCGACCTGGCCAAGGCCTACCTGATCAACAACACGAACATCTCCGCGGACGACCTGCAGAAGGGCGGTTACTCGATCTACACGACCTTCGACAAGAAGAAGGTCAACGAGCTCGAGACCGCGGTGAAGAACGTCGAGAAGGCCAACATCAAGCCCAAGCAGCGACCGAAGACGGACACGCACGTCCAGTTCGGCGGTGCCTCCGTGGATCCGCAGACGGGTGCCATCAAGGCCATCTACGGCGGTGAGGACGCCACCAAGCACTTCACGGACAACGCCGACTCCACCGGCGCCCAGGTCGGTTCGACCTTCAAGCCGTTCGTGCTCGCGGCCGCGATGAAGTGGGGCGTCAGGGACCCCGACCTCGGCGCGGAACAGGCGCAGGACGAGCGCACCCAGATCTCCCCCAAGAGCCTGTACAGCGGCAAGAACAAGCTCAAGATCAAGGAGTACAACGGGGACGTCTGGAAGGACGACAAGGGCAACGAGTGGCTGCAGAGCAACGACGGCAACGAGTCGGTGGGCAATCCGCCGAACTACCAGATCGACCTTCGTGAAGCGATGCAGTACTCGGTGAACTCCGCCTACGTCCAGCTCGGCATGGACGTAGGCCTGGACAAGGTCAAGGAGTCCGCGGTCGACGCGGGCCTGCTGGAGAGCAGCCTGACCGGCACCAGCTACCCGTCGTTCTCCATCGGCATCTCCGACCCGAGTGCCATCCGCATGGCCGGCGCCTACGGCACCTTCGCCGCCAGCGGTGAGCAGCGCGACCCGTACTCCGTCCAGAAGGTCACCAGCAAGGACGGCACGGTCTTCACGCACAAGGACCAGCCGAAGCAGGCGTTCACCGCGCAGGTCGCCGACAACGTCACCGACGTGCTGAAGACGGTGGTCGAGAAGGGTACGGGTACCAACGCCCAGCTGCCCGGCCGTGAGGTCGCGGGCAAGACCGGTACCACCGACGGCAACAAGTCCGCCTGGTTCGTCGGCTACACCCCGCAGCTGTCCACGGCGATCACGATGTTCCGCCTGGACGACAACGAGAACAACAAGAAGCGCGAGTTCCTGGAGATGTACGGAACCGGCGGCCAGGAGAAGATCCACGGTGCGTCGTTCCCGGCCGAGATCTGGCACGACTACATGGCGGACGCGCTGAAGGGCATGCCGGCGAAGGACTTCCCGACGCCCGAACCCATCGGCGAGGTCGTCAACGACGTGCCGAGCCCGACGCCCAGCGTGACGGCCACGGAGACCCAGGAGTCCAGTCCGACCCCGACCCCGACGCCCAGCGAGACGCTGACGACCCCGACGCCTTCGGCGACCGAGTCCTGCAAGTTCAGCTGGCAGTGCACGGATACCGGCGGCACGGACACGGGCGGTACGGACGGAGGCGTGACGTCGTCGCCGACGGCCACGGACACTTCCGGGACCGGCAACAGCAGAGGCAACGGCAACGGCGGTCTCTTCGGAGGCTCGACCGGATAGGCGCGAATCCGCCCAGCACGGGTGTTTCACGTGAAACATGCGCATGTTTCACGTGAAACAAGGGCCGCCGCACCTGAGAGGGTGTGGCGGCCCTCGGCGTATTGCTAGGCATGTACGGCAGGATGTGCGGCATGCCCCGCGCAGAATCGACGCAAGAGAGCGTGCACGAGCCCGCCCCGGTGCGGCCGACCAGGGAGGACGCGGTCGCCCGGAGCGGCAGTGAGCTGATCGGCGGCCCCCTCGGGCGGCGCGCCCTGCTCGGGACGTCCTGGTGGACGCCCGTCAGAGTGGTCGCGCTGGTCGCCATCGGCATGTTCGCCCTCGGCCTGATCCAGAAGGCGCCCTGCTACAACGGCGCCTGGTTCTTCGGCGCCAGCTCCCAGTACACGAAGGCGTGCTACTCCGACATCCCGCATCTGTACCAGGGGCGCGGCTTCGCCGACGGGCTGGTGCCCTACTTCGACAAGCTCTCCGGCGACATGCCCTACCTCGAATACCCGGTGCTGACCGGAGTGTTCATGGAGGTGGCCGCCTGGCTCACCCCGGGCAGCGGCAGCATCCAGGACCAGGAACAGTGGTACTGGATGGTCAACGCCGGGATGCTCATGGCGTGCGCGGCCGTCATCGCCGTCTGCGTGGCCCGCACGCACGCCCGCCGGCCGTGGGACGGTCTGCTGGTCGCCCTGGCGCCCGCCTTCGCGCTGACCGCCACCATCAACTGGGACCTCCTGGCCGTCGCTCTGACGGCCGCGGCGATGCTGATGTGGGCCCGGGGCCGATCCGTGGCCTTCGGCGTCCTCCTGGGGCTTGCCACGGCCGCCAAGCTCTATCCCGTCTTCCTGCTCGGCCCCCTGTTCCTGCTGTGCTGGCGTGCGGGCAAGTGGCGGGACTTCGGCAGGGCCCTGGCCGGAGCAGTCGTCGCCTGGCTCGTGGTGAACCTGCCCGTGATGCTCTTCGCCTGGGACGGGTGGGTGCAGTTCTACAAGTTCAGCCACGACCGGGGCGTCGACTTCGGGTCCTTCTGGCTGATCATGGCTCAGAACTCGTCCGACCCGCTGAGCACCGACACCGTCAACACGCTGGCCACGCTGCTCGTGCTGCTGTGCTGCGCGGGCATCGCGGCACTGGCGCTGACGGCCCCGCGACGTCCGCGCTTCGCGCAGCTCGCGTTCCTGATCGTCGCCGCGTTCATCGTGACCAACAAGGTCTACTCGCCGCAGTACGTCCTGTGGCTCGTACCGCTGGCGGTGCTGGCGCGGCCGAAGTGGCGGGACTTCCTGATCTGGCAGGCGGGCGAGGTCGTCTACTACCTGGGCATCTGGATGTACCTGGCCTATACGACCAGCGGAGACGCCCACAAGGGCCTGCCGCAGGACGGCTACCACTGGGCCATCGGCATCCACCTCCTGGGGACGCTGTACCTGTGCGCCGTCGTCGTGCGCGACATCCTCATGCCCGAACGGGACCCGGTGCGCCGATCCGGTGACGACGACCCCTCGGGAGGCGTGCTCGACGGTGCGGAGGACGTCTTCGTCCTCGGCGCGGCGGCACATCCACCACGCCACGCGGCCTCTTACGAGGGCCCGCAGGTGGAGTGGGGCAGCCATGCACTGGGGTCCCCCACAGACGGTTCGCTCTGAGCGAACAAGCGCTGGCCGGCCCCGTAGGGGGCCGCCCGCCGTCCATGCAGAAGGCCGTACACGAGGGATTCCGTGTACGGCCTTTCGCCTGTTCGGGGTTGTCGCTCAGCGGTCGACGAGCCGGTCGAACTGCGTGGTGGTGTGCCGCAGATGGGCCACCAGCTCGTCGCCGACCTTCGGCTCGGGCGCGTCCGAGGGAACGAACAGGATGGAGACCTGCATGTGCGGCGGCTCGGCGAACCAGCGCTGCTTGCCGCCCCAGACGAACGGAGAAAGGTTCCGGTTGACCGTGGCGAGACCGGCACGGGCGACGCCCTTGGCGCGCGGCATGACGCCGTGCAGCGCCTTGGGAGCCTCCAGACCCACACCGTGCGACGTACCGCCCGCCACGACCACCAGGAAGCCGTCCGAGGCCGCCTTCTGCTGGCGGTAGCCGAACCGGTCGCCCTTGGCCACACGGGTGACGTCCAGGACCGCCCCGCGGTACTCGGTGGCCTCGTGGTCGCCCAGCCACAGCCGGGTGCCGATCCGGGCGCGGAAGCGGGTCTGCGGGAACTGCTGCTGCAACCGGTGCAGTTCCTCGGCCTTGAGGTGGCTGACGAACATCGTGTGCAGCGGCAGCCGGGCCGCGCGCAGCCGGTCCATCCAGCCGATGACCTCCTCGACGGCGTCCGAGCCGTCGGTGCGGTCCAGCGGCAGGTGGATGGCGAAGCCTTCGAGACGGACGTTCTCTATGGCGGCGTGCAGCTGCGGCAGTTCCTGCTCGGTGATGCCGTGGCGCTTCATCGAGGACATCACCTCGATGACCACCCGGGCGCCCACGAGGCCGTACACGCCGTCGACGGACGACACCGAGCGGACGACCCGGTCGGGCAGCGGGACCGGCTCCTCCCCGCGCCGGTACGGCGTCAGCACCAGCAGGTCACCGCTGAACCAGTCCTTGATGCGCGCGGCCTCGTACGTCGTGCCGACGGCGAGGATGTCCGAGCCCAGCCGCGTGGCCTCCTCCGCCAGCCGTTCGTGCCCGAAGCCGTAGCCGTTGCCCTTGCAGACCGGGACCAGGCCCGGGAACTGCTCCTGCACGTGCTTGTGGTGCGCCCGCCAGCGCGCGGTGTCGACGTAGAGCGTGAGCGCCATGGCCGGACCTGGAACCTTTCTCGTGGCTGCGGTGTATCAGAGGTATGGAAGCACTGAACGTGACGTCAGCGGCGCGACATGTAGATGTCGAGCGCCTTGTGGAGCAGCTTGTTCAGAGGGAAGTCCCACTCGCCGAGGTACTCCGCGGCCTGGCCGCCCGTGCCCACCTTGAACTGGATCAGGCCGAAGAGGTGGTCGGTCTCGTCCAGCGAGTCGGAGATGCCCCGCAGGTCGTAGACGGTCGCGCCCAGCGCGTAGGCGTCGCGCAGCATCCGCCACTGCATCGCGTTCGAGGGCCGGACCTCACGGCCGATGTTGTCGGAGGCCCCGTAGGAGTACCAGACGTGACCGCCGACGATCAGCATGGTCGCCGCCGAGAGGTTCACGCCGTTGTGCCGGGCGAAGTACAGCCGCATGCGGTTGGGGTCCTCGGTGTTGAGGGCCGTCCACATGCGCTGGAAGTACGACAGCGGGCGCGGCCGGAAGTGGTCGCGCACGGCCGTGATCTCGTACAGCCGCTGCCATTCCTCAAGGTCCTGGTAGCCGCCCTGGACGACCTCGACACCGGCCTTCTCGGCCTTCTTGATGTTGCGGCGCCACAGCTGGTTGAAGTTCTTGTGGACCTCTTCCAGCGAGCGGTTGGCCAGTGGCACCTGGAAGACGTAGCGGGGCTGGACGTCGCCGAAGCCGGCGCCGCCGTCCTCGCCCTGCTGCCAGCCCATACGGCGCAGCTTGTCGGCGACCTCGAAGGCGCGCGGCTCGATGAAGTCGGCCTCGATGTCGCGCAGCCGCTTCACGTCCGGGTTCTGGATGCCCGCCTTGATGGAGTTCGCCTCCCAGCGGCGGATGATCACCGGCGGGCCCATCTTCACGGAGAAGGCGCCCTGCTGCTTGAGGTGGGCGAGCATCGGTTCCAGCCACTCGGTCAGATTCGGCGCGAACCAGTTGATGACCGGGCCCTCGGGCAGATAGGCGAGGTAGCGCTTGATCTTGGGCAGCTGGCGGTAGAGGACGAGGCCGGCGCCGACCAGTTCGCCGGTCCGCTCGTCGAACCAGCCGAGGTTCTCCGAGCGCCACTCCGCCTTCACGTCCGCCCAGGCCGGAACCTGCATGTGGCTCGCCGACGGCAGGCTCTGGATGTAGGCCAGATGCTGCTCGCGACTGATCGTCCTCAGGGTCAGGCTCATTCGGGGCGCTCCTCGGGCTGGTGTGTCCCCATGGGTACAGGGGCTCCGGCTCTCGCGCCGAAGCCTACTGCGCCTTGCGAGCGCCCCGGTTGGACGTACGGAAGCTGCGCCCCGGCCTGCGGGCCGCCGGGGCGTTGCGCGGTGCTTTGTGTCGGGTTGGGAGGACGGTGTCCCCAGGCGTCAGCCGATGACCCCGCCGAAGAGCCCGCCGTGCGCCATGCCGAGGAAGAAGCCGACACCGGAGGCGCCGAGACCCAGGATGAGTCCGAAGCGCTCGCGGGTCGTCTCCGAGATCCACTGGCCGTACGCGCCGGTGAGGATGCCCACCAGGCCGGCCCAGGAGCTCAGCAGATGCAGACTGTGGAAGAAGCCGGTCACGAACGCCGTCACGCCGAGCACCAGGGTCACCGCGAGCAGCGTGTCCTGGAGCGGGTGGGACTTGCCGTCCGTGGCGAAGAGGCCTCCGGCGCCGGTGTTGGGTCGCAATGCTTGTGCCATGGGGCACCTCCTGCGAAAGGCGGCGCATCGTAGCGCCATACACACCCGATGTGTACAGACTGACGGTCACCCCGGCCGGATTTCAACCGGAAGCGGGTGTGCGGGTAGTCTGTAGCGTCTGCACCGGTGTCTGCCCAGGCCAGCTCGGGCGAACCGCGAGGTCAGCCCCGATTGTCAGTGGCGACCGATACCGTTGCGTACGCATCACAACCCTCCTGCCACGGAACGACCGTGGCCGTTGAGTCCAGAGGAGGTGGGTTCCACATGCGTCACTACGAGGTGATGGTCATCCTCGACCCCGATCTGGAGGAGCGCGCTGTCTCCCCCCTGATCGAGAACTTCCTTTCCGTCGTCCGTGAGGGCAACGGCAAGGTGGAGAAGGTCGACACCTGGGGCCGTCGTCGTCTCGCGTACGAGATCAAGAAGAAGCCCGAGGGCATCTACTCGGTCATCGACCTGCAGGCCGAGCCTGCGGTCGTCAAGGAGCTCGACCGCCAGATGAACCTGAACGAGTCGGTCCTCCGGACCAAGGTCCTCCGCCCCGAGACCCACTGAGCCCTTCCGCTCAGCTGATCTCGGGATTCGAGTAGCAGCACAAGCAGCCAGCAGCAAACCCGCCGAGAGGTTCCCCCATGGCAGGCGAGACCGTCATCACGGTCGTCGGCAACCTTGTCGATGACCCCGAGCTGCGCTTCACCCCTTCCGGTGCGGCGGTCGCGAAGTTCCGTGTCGCGTCCACTCCCCGCACCTTCGACCGTCAGACGAACGAGTGGAAGGACGGCGAGAGCCTGTTCCTCACCTGCTCGGTCTGGCGTCAGGCGGCGGAGAACGTCGCCGAGTCGCTCCAGCGAGGCATGCGCGTCATCGTGCAGGGCCGGCTGAAGCAGCGGTCCTACGAGGACCGTGAGGGCGTCAAGCGCACGGTCTACGAGCTGGACGTCGAGGAAGTCGGCGCCAGCCTGCGCAACGCCACGGCCAAGGTCACCAAGACCGCCGGCCGCGGTGGCCAGGGCGGTTACGGCGGCGGTGGCGGCCAGGGTGGCGGCGGCTGGGGCGGTGGCCCCGGCGGCGGTCAGCAGGGCGGCGGCGCTCCCGCCGACGACCCGTGGGCCACCGGCGCTCCCGCCGGTGGCAACCAGGGCGGCGGCGGTGGCTGGGGTGGAAACTCCGGCGGCGGTGGCGGCGGCTACTCGGACGAGCCCCCCTTCTAGACCTTCGGTCCGGATCTCCGGGCCTGGCGGGTCGAGGGCGGGTCGTTACCCAAACTTCTTGATCACACAGGAGAAACACCATGGCGAAGCCGCCTGTGCGCAAGCCGAAGAAGAAGGTCTGCGCTTTCTGCAAGGACAAGGTCACGTACGTGGACTACAAGGACACGAACATGCTGCGGAAGTTCATTTCCGACCGCGGCAAGATCCGTGCCCGCCGCGTGACCGGCAACTGCACGCAGCACCAGCGTGACGTCGCCACGGCCGTCAAGAACAGCCGTGAGATGGCGCTGCTGCCCTACACCTCCACCGCGCGCTAAGGGAAGGGTGACCGACTCATGAAGATCATCCTCACCCACGAGGTCTCCGGCCTCGGTGCCGCGGGCGACGTCGTCGACGTCAAGGACGGTTACGCTCGCAACTACCTGATCCCGCGGAACTTCGCGATCCGCTGGACCAAGGGCGGCGAGAAGGACGTCGAGCAGATCCGTCGTGCTCGCAAGATCCACGAGATCCAGACCATCGAGCAGGCCAACCAGGTGAAGGCCCAGCTCGAGGGCGTCAAGGTCCGCTTGGCCGTCCGCTCCGGCGACGCCGGTCGTCTCTTCGGTTCCGTCACCCCGGCCGACATCGCCTCGGCGATCAAGGCTGCCGGCGGTCCCGAGGTCGACAAGCGCCGCATCGAGCTCGGCGCGCCGATCAAGACCCTGGGCGCCCACGAGACGTCCGTGCGTCTGCACCCCGAGGTTGCCGCCAAGGTCAACATCGAGGTCATCGCGGCGTGACGCTGCGCTCGGTTTGAGCGGTTGTTCGGCTTGAGCAGTTGAGAGAGGGGCCACCCCGTTCGGGGTGGCCCCTCTCGACGTCTGGCTCCTGGTGTTCGGACGCGGGATCGGCGGAGCGGGACGGGCGATGTTTCACGTGAAACCGAGCCGACGTGCCATGGGGAGGCTGGTCAGCGGGTCGCGCCCGTCACCATCCAACGGCCCGACCGCGCTCGCAGCCACAGGGTGAGCAGCCGCACCGTCATCATCAGCGTCATGGCCCCCCAGAGTGCGGTGAGACCTCCGCCCAGCGTGGGGACGAGCAGTGCCACAGGGGCGAACACCGCCAGCGTAACCAGCATCGCCCAGGCCAGATACGGCCCGTCGCCCGCACCCATGAGGACTCCGTCCAGGACGAAGACGACACCGCTGATCGGCTGCGAGAGAGCGACGATCACCAGCGCGGGCAGAGCCGCGTCCTTCACCACGGAGTCGCTGGTGAACAGCGGCAGGAATGCCGGCCGTGCGACGACGACCAGGATGCCGAGGACGACACCGACCGCAACGCCCCACTCCACCATGCGACGGCAGGCCTGGCGGGCGCCATCGGCGTCACCCGCGCCGAGATACCGCCCGATGATGGCCTGCCCGGCGATGGCGATGGCGTCGAGGGCGAACGCGAGCAGACTCCACAGGGACAGGATGATCTGGTGGGCCGCGATGTCGGCGTCGCCGAGGCGGGCGGCCACAGCGGTGGCGATCATCAGGATCGCCCGGAGCGAGAGCGTGCGGACCAGCAGGGGCGCGCCGGCCTGTGCCGAGGCCCTGATTCCGGCCAGGTCGGGCCGCAGGGAGGCGCCGTGCCGACGGGCCCCGCGGACGACCACGGTCAGATAGACCGCGGCCATCCCGCACTGGGCGATGACGGTGCCCCACGCGGAGCCGGCGATGCCGAGGTCGGCGCCGTAGACGAGACCGGCGTTGAGAGCGGCGTTGGCGACGAAGCCCGCGACGGCGACGTACAGCGGAGTCTTCGTGTCCTGCAGTCCGCGCAGGACACCGGTGGCCGCGAGCACGACGAGCATGGCGGGGATGCCGAGGGCCGAGATGCGCAGATAGGTGGTCGCGTAGGGGGCCGCAGTGTCGGAGGCGCCGAAGACGTCCACGAAGGTGGGAGCCGCGGGCAGGACGACGGCGATCACGGCGGCTCCGAGCAGCAGCGCCAGCCAGATGCCGTCCATGCCCTGCCGTATGGCGGCGTGCAGATCACCGGCGCCGACGCGGCGGGCGACGGCGGCCGTGGTGGCGTAGGCGAGGAAGACGAAGACGCTCACCGCGGTCGTCAGGAGAGCCGAGGCGACCCCGAGACCCGCGAGCTGGGCCGTGCCGAGATGGCCGACGATCGCACTGTCGGCCATGACGAAGAGGGGCTCGGCGACGAGCGCGCCGAAGGCCGGGACGGCCAGTGCGACGATCTCTCGGTCGTGCTGTCGTCGTCCGGCCCTGGGGGTCGCGGGAGCCTGTGTCATGAGCACCAATCTAACCGTCCACAGGTAAGACATGCAAAGCTTTTGCGACCCTTACAAGTCCTCTCGCCGTGTGGTCTTCCGTGCGTCGTTCGATGTGATCTTGATCCGACTGGGGAAGTTTTTCTTCTGCACAGCCGGTGGACGGTAAACGTGCAGGTCAAGCGGAGTAACGGGGAAAGGTCGCCAGCTTGTTCACAGGGCTGTCCACCGTGTCGTGCACAGGTTTCGCGGAGTTCTCCACAGCATCCGGGCCGTCGTCCACATGGCCTGTGGATAACCAGATTGGCTGACGGTGCCCGCGGGCCTACGGTGGTCCGGCGCCCGCTCCGTTCGTCGGTCGAGAAACCGGTACAAACCCGACGCGCCACAAACGGAGTTGGGCCTCTCATTTGTCAGTGCCGTGCCGTAGAAAAGAGAAGCACGGCGAGGTCCGCTCAGCGGACGGGAGGAGGTGGCTCGGTGAGCATTTCCGAGCCCTTGGACGATCCGTGGGCCGACAGCGGTCCCAGTGATCGCCTGCCCGCCTCCCGCCGCCGCGGCGACGGGGGACGAGGCCGCGACGAACAGCACGACCGCGGCCGGGACAGCGGCGCGTGGGAGGGCGCAGGCACCTCGTTCGAGCGGGTGCCGCCCCAGGACCTGGACGCCGAGCAGTCCGTGCTCGGCGGCATGCTGCTGTCCAAGGACGCCATCGCCGACGTCGTCGAGATCCTCAAGGGCCACGACTTCTACAAGCCGGCCCACGAGACCATCTTCCAGGCGATCCTCGACGTCTACGCCAAGGGCGAGCCGGCCGACCCCATCACCATCGCCGCCGAGCTCACCAAGCGCGGCGAAATCAACAAGGTCGGCGGCGCATCGTATCTGCACACACTCGTCCAGACGGTGCCCACGGCGGCCAACGCCGAGTACTACGCGGAGATCGTCCACGAGCGCGCGGTCCTGCGCCGCCTGGTCGAGGCCGGCACGCGCATCACCCAGATGGGGTACGCGGCCGACGACGACGTCGACGAGATCGTCAACCGTGCCCAGGCCGAGATCTACGCGGTCACCGAGCAGCGCACCAGCGAGGACTATCTGCCGCTCGGCGACATCATGGAGGGCGCCCTCGACGAGATCGAGGCGATCGGCTCCCGCAGCGGTGAGATGACCGGTGTGCCCACGGGCTTCACGGACTTCGACTCGCTGACCAACGGCCTGCACCCGGGGCAGATGATCGTCATCGCCGCACGCCCGGCCATGGGCAAGTCCACGCTGGCGCTGGACTTCGCGCGGGCCGCGTCGATCAAACACAACCTGCCCAGCGTCATCTTCTCCCTCGAAATGGGCCGCAACGAGATCGCCATGCGTCTGCTGTCCGCCGAGGCCCGGGTCGCCCTGCACCACATGCGCTCCGGCACGATGACCGACGAGGACTGGACCCGCCTGGCGCGGCGCATGCCCGACGTCTCGGCCGCACCGCTCTACATCGACGACTCCCCGAACCTGTCGATGATGGAGATCCGCGCCAAGTGCCGCCGCCTCAAGCAGCGCAACGACCTCAAGCTTGTCGTCATCGACTACCTCCAGCTGATGCAGTCCGGCGGTTCCAAGCGCGCCGAGAGCCGTCAGCAGGAGGTCTCGGACATGTCCCGTAACCTCAAGCTGCTCGCCAAGGAGCTGGAGATCCCGGTCATCGCGCTCTCGCAGCTCAACCGTGGTCCCGAACAGCGCACCGACAAGAAGCCCATGGTCTCCGACCTGCGTGAGTCCGGCTCCATCGAGCAGGACGCCGACATGGTCATCCTGCTGCACCGCGAGGACGCCTACGAGAAGGAGTCACCGCGCGCGGGCGAGGCCGACCTGATCGTGGCCAAGCACCGTAACGGCCCGACGGCGACCATCACCGTCGCCTTCCAGGGCCACTACTCCAGGTTCGTGGACATGGCGCAGACCTGATCCGCGTCCGCTGGACAAATGCGCTCGACCGCCGGGCGTCGCCCAGGATGGACTGGGAGCATGACGACTTCTCAGGAAGAGCTGCTCCCCGCCACCCGCCGTGCCCTGCTGCACCGGATCGCCGTGGCCCAGTCCGAGGGGCGTGCCCCCTCGTTGGTGGCGACCGTCGTGAGAGGCGGCCGGGCGGTCTGGCACGGCGCGCGGACCTCGGTGGACGGACACGGGCCGGACGAGAACGTGCAGTACCGCATCGGCTCGATCACCAAGACCTTCACGGCCGTGCTGGTGCTGCGGTTGCGGGACGAGGGCCTGCTCGACCTCGGCGACCCGCTGGAGAAGCATCTGCCCGGCACGGGCGCGGGGGAGGCCACGATCGCCGATCTCCTGGCCCACACCGGTGGTCTGGCCGCCGAGTCGCCGGCGCCGTGGTGGGAGCGCACTCCGGGCTCCCTGCGCCCCGAGCTCGCGGATGTCCTCGGCGCACAGCCCCTTCTGCACCCGGTGGGCCGCCGCTTCCACTACTCCAACCCCGGCTACACCGTGCTGGGCGCTCTCGTGGAGAAACTGCGCGGGGCTCCGTGGGAGGAGGTACTCCGGCGTGAGGTGCTCGAACCCCTGGGCCTGCACCGTACGAGCGCCCACCCGCGGGCTCCTCACGCGGGCGGCTGGGCCGTGCACCCCTGGGCCGACGCTCTGTTGCCCGAACCCGCCGAGAACCTCGGCCGGATGGCACCGGCGGGGCAACTCTGGTCCACCACAGGGGACTTGGCGCGGTTCGCCGTCTTCCTGGCACAGGGCGACGAACGGGTATTGAATGCGTGGTCCGTACGGGAGATGCGGACCCCGGCGGCACCGGCGGAGGCCGTGGACGTGCTGGACGGTGCCACGTACGGGCTCGGACTGCAGATCCAGCGCCAGGACGGCCGGTTGCTGGTGGGGCACTCCGGTTCGCTGCCGGGCTTCCTGGCCAACCTCACGATCAGCGTCGAGGACGACGTCGCGGCGGTGGTGCTGGCCAACTGCACCTCAGGTCCGCTGCTGTCCGTCGTCGGCGCCGACCTCGTGCGCATCGTCGCGGAGGCGGAGCCGCGCATCCCCGAGCCGTGGCGTCCGTTGCCCCAAGTCGACGCGGGAACGCTGGAGCTGGCGGGTCCCTGGTACTGGGGCACGCATGCGTTCGCCCTGCGGCTGACGGCCGACGGAGGGGTCTGTCTGGAGACGCTGTCCGGCAGCGGCCGTGGGTCGCGTTTCCGGGCGAACGGCGACGGGACGTGGACGGGGCTGGAGGGCTACTACGCCGGAGAGCTCCTGAAGCCCGTACGACGGCCCGACGGGACGGTGGACCACCTGGACCTCGGCTCCTTCGTGTTCACGCGTCAGCCGTACGACGAGGGGGCCT
Organism: Streptomyces sp. 7R007; assembly: GCF_054850255.1. Taxonomy (NCBI): domain Bacteria; kingdom Bacillati; phylum Actinomycetota; class Actinomycetes; order Kitasatosporales; family Streptomycetaceae; genus Streptomyces; species Streptomyces sp. 7R007. The sequence continues at coordinate 259,872 of NZ_JBTWMV010000010.1, forward strand.
CCGTGCCCGGTGGAGTGGACCCGGACGGATGGCGGGGGATCGGCTAGCCAGTGGACCACGGGAGAGGCGTCCTGTTTCACGTGAAACA